>JACQWB010000070.1 GCA_016209385.1 Candidatus Rokuibacteriota bacterium | reverse complement strand
GGCCTCCCCCAGGAATGGTGGTTCGAGCCGAGGGGCTCCCGACGAGCCGCAGGCGAGGAGAGCCACGAGGCGAGGCCCGAGTCAATCGCGCGGGCAAAGCCCGCGCTCGGAGTGGGACATCATGAACGTGGCGGTGTGGCTTGGAGAAGCCGCGCGGCTTACCGGGACGACCTGGTAGCCTCAGAGGGTTATGGTGCCTGGTGATCCATCCGTGGAGGAGTTCGCGCAGGCCGTGCGCGGCCCCGACGTTGGGATCGACCTGGCGCGCTCGGCCCTGCTGATCGCCAGGCTCGAGTATCCGTCCCTCGACGTCGAACGCTACCTCCACCGCCTCGACCGTCTGGCCGACGAGGCCCGGGCCCGAGGGCCGGAGCCCGACCGGCTCAGGCGCCTCCACCGCCTCCGCGAGTTCCTCTTCGAGGAGGTCGGGTTCAAGGGGAACTCGGAGGGGTACTTCGATCCGCGGAACAGCTTCCTGAACGACGTCCTCGAACGGAAGCTCGGCATCCCGATCACCCTCTCGCTGGTCCTGATGGAAGTCGGTCGCCGTCTCGGGCTGGACATCAGAGGGATCGGGCTCCCGGGCCACGTCGTCGTGGGGAGCGAGATCAACGGGTGCCAGGTGCTCCTGGACCCCTTTCACGGCGGGGCTGTCCTCACCGCCCAAACTGCCCAGGAGCTGGTCTCCCGCGTCCTCGGTCGTCCCGTAACCCTCAGGGAGGAGCACTTCTCTCCCGTCACCAAGCGCCAGTTCCTCACGCGGATGCTTAACAACCTGAAGGCCATCTACTGGCGGAGCGAATCCTGGGCCAAGGCGCTCGTGGTGATGGAGCGGCTCCTGATCCTGAGCCCTGACGCGCCAGCGGAGATCCGCGACCGCGGCACAGCCCTCGTGCACCTGGGCGAGGTCATGCGCGGTATCACCGACTGGGAGCGCTACCTGGGCCAGCACCCCGAAGCCCCCGACGCCGAGACGGTCCGGACCCACCTCCGCCAGATCCGCGGCGCCCTCGCCACGCTGAACTGAGGCGACAGGAGTTTCAAAAAACTCTTCCTGAATCCCCGCTCACGCGTAATTCACCGCGCATCGGTATCATTTCGTGGTTTGGCCCTTGTGCGAAATTGCTATACCCCATTTACTCGAAAAATAAATCCCTGGGAGAGCAAACGATGCAACTGACAGTGAGATTGGGTGGCAGATCGTATGGCTCAGAGCACAGCTCGACTCGTGGTGACTACTATGAAGGTCTCGACGACGTTAGCATTCGGAAATGGCGCCTTGTGGTGTCGGGCGGCGGCTACCCGAAACCAACAGGCGTTCTCCTGCACTTTTCAAATGACAACGAAGACGAATGGCACCAAGGCGGCAGGCTTTCCCTGCCATTAAGTGTGGCGAGAAAGTTAGGCGCAGCTTTGGCTGACCTCTGTTTCGCCACGAAGTGGGCTGTCGTTTTTCGTATCAAGGAGGAACCCCGCAGGATCCGAATAAGGCGCAGGGAGGTCACGCTTCAATCGGTCAGGAGGTCCTTCAGGTCGAAGGGCCTGCGGTTCGGGGGCTGATTCCTGCGGATCCGCCACGCTTCAATCGCTCAGGAGGTCCTCCAGGTCGAAGCCCTTCACGCCGGTCCTCCGCAAGTCGGCGGCGACGCCGGCTCGGCCCCAGAGTGCGTAGATGGGTGTCTCAACAGGCCGCGGTGTCCGCACGATCTTGCGGCGAAGAGACTCGATTTCTGCCATCCCCAGGGGGTTCTTCTGCCATTTGGCCTCTCCCACGAGAGCGGCTCGCCCCCCCTGAAGACCTAGCACGTCAATCTCGCACGGCTCACCTGACGTTGCCCACCACCGTCCAACGACTAGGTCTCGGGGGAGCTTGCCTCGCCGGACCAGTTGGCCGGCGTGTGCGCGGGCGCAGTCCTCGAAGACGTGGCCCAGGTGATCTTCCCAGCGAGGCCGGGCCCGCCGCAGGACAGCGGCGCCTTGACCTGCCTCGATGAGGTGGATGTCCGAGTAGAGCACGCGAAACCAGAACGCCAGGTAGGTGTCGGCGATCGCGTAGTTTGGACGCGCCCCGCGCGGCGCACCGACGGGCAAGACCTTTGAGACGAAGCCCGCACGGGTCAGCACCTCCAGGGGGTGTTCGATACGCTGCTCGGCCTCTGCGGTGATTTCCGCGTACTTCGTCTTCCCGCGGCCGGTAGCAGCCAGGATTCTTGCATACCCCCCGGTTTCAGGCAGCTCCTCGCCCATGATAGCCACGGCGTCTTCTAGCAGCAGACCGCCGGAGGTTCCGGCAAGTCGTTCGAGGTTCAGCTGAGTGGATTCTGCCTGGTCCCAGGCGGCCAGATGAAGGGGGTAGCCGCCGCAGGCCGCGTAGGCCTCGATGAGGAGTTCGGGATCCAGCTTGGGAAGGAACGCTCGTGCGTTCCATAGGTCGAGAGGATCCAGGCGCAGCGAGAGCGTGGGGCGGCCGCGCAGCGGGCCGCCTGACCCGATCATGGCTTCGATCGTCGTGATGGCCGAGCCCGTGAGCACGAGCAGGAGCTTCGTGCCCCGGCGGAGATAGTCCCAGACCGCCTGCACGATGCTCGGGAAGCCGGGTGTGGAGCGGGTGAGGTAGGGCACCTCATCGAGGACGACCGCGAGAGGTTCCGTTGCCGCGAGAGCGGCCAAGAACCGGAGCGCTGCTTCCCAGTTCTGGAAGCCTCCACCCAGGAGGTCGGCGGTCCGGTCTCCCAGATCCCGGCGCACGGCCGCCGCGAGCCGCCCGAGCTCCACCGCTTCGGCCTGCTGGGTGGCTCCGAAGAAGACGGAGCGCTTCCCCCGAACGAAGTGCGCGAGGAGAAAGGTCTTGCCCACCCGTCGGCGACCCCAGACTACAACCAGCTGCGGCTGGGCCCGTCGTGCGGCGCGCCACGCCCCTTCGAGCTGTCGGAGTTCTTCCTGGCGATTGAGCAATCGGTCCCGTGCCACAACCGCATAATACTACAAAGCCCTTGTAGTACAAAGTCCTTGTCCTTATCAAAGAGGTGGGCTGGACCAGCCGAAAAAGGCTGGCGGAGCCAGGCCGATTCGCTCAACTCTGTCGGAAGTATTTCTCCAGAGGGCGGCATCGCCGGTGGGCCCAAAGACCCGCCAAACCCGACGGCAGCGCCAGGACCACGACGATTAGCGTCAGCCCGAGGCCCAGCAGGTAGACGTAGCGGAACCTGAGGAGCAGGACTTCGGAGGCCAGGCCCAGGAAAACCGCACCCACGACCGGTCCCGCCACGCTCCCCGCGCCCCCGAGCAGCGCCATGATCACGGTCTGGAACGACACGAGGGGGTTGAAGACCTGGGGGTCGATGTAGGTCCAGCGCGGCGCCATGGCGGCGCCCGCCGCGCCCATGAACGCCGCGCTCAGCGCGAAGGTCGCGATCTTGACCGCTCGGGTGTTGATCCCGAGCGTCTCCGCGCGCTCCTCGTCCCCGCCGATGCCCACCAGCGCCTGGCCCCAGCGCGATCGCCTCAGGAGCACCACCGTCGTCACCGCCAGCGCGGCCAGCGCCAGCACGGTGTAGTAGAGCGTGAGGGGCCCGGGCTGAACGAGGAGGAGCCGGCCGACCGTGCCCGTCACGCTGGTCTCGTACCAGATGAGGACGTGCTTGGCCAGCTCGGCGAGCCCGAAGGTGAAGACGGCGAAGTAGGGGCCGCGGAGCCGGAGCGCCAGCCCCCCGACGACGAGCGCCATCCCTGCGCCGACGGCAGCACCGATGAGGACGGGGAGCGGCCACGTCGCCCGGCCACTGACGACCGCGGTCATGTACGCGCCGGCTCCCCAGAAGGCGCCGGTTGCGAGCGAGAGGTAGCGGGTCGGGCCCGAGAAGAAGCTCCAGGAGACCGCCAGCACCACGTCGGCCAGGATCGCGAGGGTCAGCGAACGGAAGTAGGGCGAGAGCAGCGCCGGCGCGGCCGCGAGCGCTAGGAGCAGGACGGCTGCCGGGGCTCTAGCGGCCAAGGAGTCCGGAGGGCTTGAGGATCAGGATGAGGGAGAGGACGCCGTAGCTCGCGATGAGCCTGGTGTCCGAGGCGGCCAGGTGGACGGAAAAGGTCTCCACCAGGCCGAGGAGCAGGGCTCCGACCAGGCTCCCGAGGAGGTTTCCGAGACCCCCGAGGATCACCACGACGAGCGCGGTGACGGTGTAGGGGAGCCCGACGAACGGGGTCAGCTCGAAGAGCATGCTCACGAGCGAGCCCGCCACCGTCGCCATGGCCACGCCGACGCCGAAGCAGCGGGCGTGAACCCGTCGGAGGTCCACGCCGACGAGCTGGGCCCCCTCGGGATCCTGCATGAGGGCGCGGACGGCCTTGCCGGCGAGGCTCGTCTTGAGAAAGAGGTAGAAGGCGACGGAGAGCGAAAGCGCCGCCGCGGCGGCGACGAGCCGGTTGGCGGGGAAGACGGCGCCGAGGAAGCGGAGCGGGGCGGCGAGGTAGCTGTAGCCTTTGAGGTCTGCGCTCCAGAGGAGCAGCGCGGTGTTCTGGAGGACGAAGAGGAGACCGAAGGAGAGGAGGAGCGAGCGCGACTCGAGCACCTCGGGCGGCTCGCCGGGGGCGAGCAGTCGCGCGTACAGGAGCCGGTGGAGGACGAGGCCGGCGCCAAAGGCCACCGGCCCCGTGACGACGAGGGTCAGGAGCGGATTCATCCCCCAGCCGGTATGGAGCGCGTAGGTGAGGTACCCACCCAGCATCACGAACTCGCCGTGGGCGACGTTGAGGACGCGCATGAGCCCGTACTGGAGGTTCAGGCCGAGCGCGATCAGAGCGTAGAGGCCGCCGGTGATCAGCCCGCCCACGGTCAGGTCAAGGAGGAGCGAGAGGCTCATCACGCCCAGGCCGGCTTCGGGACCACCGCCGTCCCGGTCGCCCGGTCCCTGGGCCACACGATCTCGAACTCGCCCTTCTGCCACTGCCCCACCATGCCGGGCGTGGCGACGTTGACGCCTTTAACGAACTTGATCGGGCCCGCGACCGTCATGAACTCGGTCGAGTCCAGCATCTCCTTGATGCGCTTCCGGTCAAGGCCGACCTCGCCCACGCAGCGCTCGAGGATCTGGAGCGCAGCGTAGGCGAAGGCGCTCGCCCACCGGTCGGGTTCCTTCTGGTGCTTCTTCACGTGGGCCTCGAAGTATTCCTTGGCGCCGGCGAACTTTACCTTGGGGTTCCAGCCCGCGACCCCCATGACACCGTCGGCGCCCTTGAACCGGTCCCGGTAGAACGGGAAGGCCGTGCCGACGGCCGTGAGGAAGACCGGCGGGTTGAAGTCCGTCTCCTTGGCCTGGGCCGTCGCGAGGATGTTGTCCGGCGGGTAGGTGAGGCCGAGGAAGACGTCAGCACCGGCGGCCTTGAAGCCCTTGAGCATCGGGGAGAGGTCCTTGACCCCGAGCGGGTAGCTCTTGGTGTCCACGACCTGGAGCCCCGAGTCCTTGAGCAGCGCCGAGGCCATGTTGAACATCTCGATGCCGAAGAGGTCATTCACGTAAGCCACCGCCACCTTGCCAGCCTTGCCCTGGGCCTTCAGCTCCTTGAGGAGCGCTACCACCGCCCCCATCATGGCGTCGGGCTGCTGGAGGATCACGTAGAAGTAGGGGAAGGCCAGCTCCTTCAGCTTCATCGAGGTGACCGTGGGTCCGATGAGCGGGTAGCCGTACTTGTTGGCCACCGGCGCCACGGCGAAGTTCGCGGCGGTCCCCCAGGGCGGCAGGAGCAGGTCCACCTTGTCCTCGGTGCAGAGCTTCTCGTAGAAGCGCACGACGGTCTCGATCTCGCTCCTGTCGTCGGTGGAGATGAACTCCACCGGGCGGCGCCCTTCGCCCTTCACCAGGAGCCCGCCCCGGGCGTTGACCTGCTCGGCCCAGAGCGCATAATTCGGTCCCTGCGTGATCCCGGCGCCGACCGAGTATGGCCCGGTGGCCGACAGCGTGTAGCCGATCTTGATCGGCTTGGCCTGGGCGCGCGCCCTGCCGGCGAGCACGGCGAAGGCTGCGCCGCCGGCCGCACCCTGCTTGAGGAACTCTCGACGATCAAGCTTCATGGTCGTTTCCTCCTTTGTGCCCAAGATAGGCTTCCAGCACTCGGGGGTCGCCGGCCACGGCCCGCGGTGGACCCTCGGCGATCACCTCGCCGTGGTGGAGGACGATGGCCCGGTCGGCGATCCCCATGACGGCGCGCATGACGTGCTCGACCCAGAAGAGCGCGACTCCCCACCGCTCCCTGATCTGCCTCAGGAGCGCGGTGGCCCGATCGATCTCGGTCGGGGTGAGTCCCGCCAACGGCTCGTCCAGCAGGAGCAGGCGCGGGCCCAGCGCGAGCACCATCCCCAGCTCGAGGAGCTTGCGCCGCGCGGCGGCGAGACGCCGGGCGGGGACGCCGGCTTCGTCGGCGAGCCCCACGAGCCCGAGGAGCTCGTCGGGGGCCGCCAGCGGCGGCCGCCCGGCGAAGCGGGACGCGATCTCCACGTTCTGCCGCGCGGTCAGCTCGAGGAACGGGCGCGGGTTCTGAAAGGTCCGCGCAATGCCCAGGCGACAGATGCTGTGGGGCGGGCGGCCGACCAGCTCGCTCCCCCAAAAGCGGATGCTCCCCACCGAGGGGCGGTGGAGGCCGCTGATCAGGTGGAAGAGCGTCGTCTTCCCGGCGCCGTTGGGCCCGATGAGTCCCACGATTTCCGCGTCGGCCACGCGAAAGCCGACGCCGCGGAGGACGGAGAGGCCGCCGAAGCGCTTGCTGACGCCGTGCGCTTCCAGGATGGCGCCGGCCACTAGATCACCCCGCGGGCCTGGAGGCCGGCGAGGGCTTCCTTCCCGTAGCCGAGGTACTTTGCGTAGATGTGGGCGTTGTCCTGGCCGGGGGTGCGGCAGGCCCACTTGAGGCGCGGGGGCGTGGCGCTGAGCTTCTGGAAGGGGAGCTGGATCAGGAGGTCGCCGTAGGTCGGGTCGGTGAAGACCGCCAGCGCCCCGCGCGCGCGGTAGTGCTCGTTCAGAACCACATCCCGGAGCTCGACGACCCGCCCCGCCACCATCACGCCTCCCTCGATGGAGCGATTGCCCTCCTCGAACTTCTCCGCGATCTCCTCAAACGTCAGGCCCGTCGTCCAGGCCTCGACCTCCTTGTGAAGGGCGCTCTGGACAGCGAGGGGACGGCGCGACGGGATCGACGGATACTGCTCGATCAGGTCGGAGCGCCCCATGAGCCGGCAGAGGGCCTGCCAGGCCGGCTCCATCACCGCAGCGAGGAGGAGGTAGCCGTCCCGGCAGCGGACGTAGGTGTAGGGGAAGATGGCGGTGTCGTAGTTACCGACGCGCGAGCGGAGAACGCCGTCCAGCTCCCACCAGGCGGCGCTCACGTCGGCGCTCCGCATCAGCGCCTCGGCGGGCGAGACATCCACGAACTGACCGGCGCCGAGCTGGGTCCGAACATGGAGCGCGACGAGGATTCCAAACGCTCCCCAGAGCCCGCCCAGCGTCCAGCCGTGCCAGCTCCCCTGGCGGGTGGGGACCGCTGACAGATCCTCGCTCTTGGCTGCGGCCCGGGCCCTGCCGTCTCCGGGAGGGAAGCCGGTGATGAAGGTCACTCCGGAGAGCGCCTGGTCGGCCACGTCGGCGTTGGGCTGGCCGCACCCGGCCCGAGGGCCGAACTGGCCGTACGTGTAGAGCGCGCAGTAGATCAGAGGGGGGTTCGCGTCGAAGAGCTGACGGTAGCCGAGGCCCCAGGCGTCCATCTGGCCTGGCAGGAAGGTCTCGATCAGGACATCGGCCCGCCGGGCTAGACTCCTCAGGATCTCGCGTCCCTCCGGATTCTCGAGGCTCAGCGTGATATGGAGCTTGTTCCGGCCCTCGACCAGATAGCCGAGGCCCGTGTCACGGTGAAGGAGACCGAAGGGGGCGAAGTGCCTGGCCGGATCTCCGCCGGGTGGCTCGACGCGGATGACCTCGGCGCCCAGCTCGGCGAGAAACGAAGAAGCCACCAGGCCGGCCATGCTGGCCCGCGAGCAGTCGAGGACGAGGAGGTCGTCGAGCGCTTCGGGCTTCGCGAACGCTGTCCCCGGATCAACGCGCGCCCTGACCCACGCGGCCCATTGCTCGGTCGTCATAGCGCCTGCCCCTCGCCGTGCCAGTCGTCGGGGGGCTTCTGGCCCGGGCGATCGCTCCAGCGCCCGATGATCCCGTCGCCCTCGAGCGCCTCCAGCTCCGCTCGCGTGAGCCCCAGCAGGCCGCGAAGGACGTAGTCGTTGTCCATGCCGATGGGTTTGATGACCCACTTGATCCTGCCCGGCGTCGCCGAGAGCTTGGCGGGGGGTCCGTAGAGCGGAACGCGCCCGTAGAGCGGGTCGTCGTGGCGCCAGAGCATACGGCGCGCCGCGAGGTGAGGATCCTCGCAGTGGTCCTTTCCGTGGGCCACCCGTGCGGCGGCGAAGCCGTGGCGGTCGCCGAGTGCCACCAGCTCGGGGACCGTCTTCCCTTTCGCCCAGCTCCGGATCAGCGCCAGGAGCTTCTCGCGGTTGGATTCCTCCGCGCGCGCGAGCTGGGTCCTGAAGCGGGGATCGTCTGCCAGCTCCGGGTGGCCCATGGCTCGGGCCAGTCCGACGAACGCTTCATCGGCGGGAGCGGCGATCGCCACAAACCCGTCGGCGGCCTCGACGATGTCAGAGGGAACGATGGCCGGGTCGGCGTTGCCATATCGCCCGCGGTGCTTTCCGGTGAGCCCGTGATAGACCCAGGTCCAGTCCAGGGCCCGGATCAGCGCCTCCACCTGGGCGATCTCGATATACTGGCCCTCGCCGGTCCGGTGCCGGTGATGGAGCGCGGCGAGAATCGTCGCAGCGCCGGCGACCGCCCCCAGGTAATCGCCGATGTAGCCACCGCTCTTGAGCGGCGGCCGCGTCGGGAAGCCGGTGATCGCCGCCATCCCGCTCTCGCCCTGGGCGATCGCGTCGTAGGAGGGCCGGCCTTCGCCGTAGGCGCCCCACTGGCCGAAACCGTTGTGGGCCGAGTAGATGAGGCGCGGGTTGACCTCCCGGAGCTGGCGGTAGCCGATCCCCCAGCGGTCGAGCGTGCCCGCGCGGAAGTTCTCCACGAGCACGTCGGTCCTGGCCACCAGGCGCTTGAACAACTCGACTCCCTGCGGCTTTCGAACGTCCAGGCCGACGAAGTACTTGTTCTTGGGCTCGTTCAGCCCTATCAGCGACATGTTCCAGTGGTAGCTGGGGCCGAGGGCGCGGATGGTGTCGCCGACGCCGGGGATCTCCACCTTGATGACCTCGGCGCCGTACTCGGCCAGGTAGGTGGTCGTCGTCGGGCCGAGGAAGATCGTGCCGAGGTCAACGACGCGGATCCCCCGGAGCGCCTCGGGCTTGGTGAAGATCTTCGCCGGATCGAAGAGCGCGCGGGTCCACTCGAAATAGTCGGCGGGCGCCATGGCGCCCCGACTCTAGCAGAACTGGCGGCGTTCGATCAACGCCCTCGGCGGTCTTCGCCTTGGCGCTGGAGGGCCCCGCCTAACCGCTCGGCACGGGCCGCTGGTAGAGGTCGGGCAGGAAGAACTCGATGTTTCCCCACTCTTCCACGTTGTGCTTGAGCCAGGCCGCGCGCATCCCGGCGGGGAAAATGCGCTCGCGCACGAGCCGATTGAGCCCGGCTCTCCCGATCCACGCCGCGAGCCCCACCGTCATCGTCGTGTTGAGTTGCGTCCCGCCCGCCACCGGACCAAATTGGCCGTGGAGACGCATCCCTGCCCGTCCCAGGGCGGGCACCTCGAGAACGATTTCCGTCTCGTCAAGCCGTCGGACGTGCAGCACCCGGTCGACCAGATACCTCAGATCACCGCCGAATGCCTCCACGATATGGAATCGCGATCCGGCCCCGACGCTCCCGTCGGGGAGTCGGGTCTCGACCTTGTAGTGAATATGGTCGATCGGATGCCAGACGAGATACCTCGGGTAGGTCTTCCCGCCCAGCTCCATTTTTCCTTCGATGTTGCGGAACCACCAGACGAGCATCTGCGGCGTCACGCCGTGAATGACATCGTGGTCGATCCGGAGCTCCACGCGCCCGTCGGGCAGGATGCTCTCCCAGGTGCGAGCGCTGGAAAACGGCTTCATGCTCCACGGGATCGGTCGCGGCGGCAGCACGGACCATCGCGCTCTCCCCATAGCGGCGCTCCTCTTTGGAAGCAGGCCGGATGCCAGGAGCGCGCCGGCCCCGGCGAAGCCGGCCTTCAACACACCACGGCGAGAATACGGGCGGCCTGCCATGGCGGTTCCCTCGCCTCGGTCAGGTTATCATGTGCTCCCGAGAGCGACCAGCACCGCGTGACAGAATCGACCCCCTTGCCAGCCTCTCCGGGCTGGCGTATGTTCACGGGTGCCGACTTTGGGGAAAACGAGGCCCTGCGATGAGGCTTCCGTTCACGGTCATCGACGCCGATGGGCACGTCCTGGAGCACGCCGTGGACTGGGCGGCCCGTCTCCCCGCCAGGTTCAGGAAGGACGCCCCCGGGTGGGTCACGCTCCCGGACGGCGACCGGCACTTCATGGTGGAGCGGAAGACCTGGCCGACCCGCCGCGACTTCTACGGCGCGCTCGGCCTCTGGCCCGAGCCCCACAAGGCCGCACACCTCTGGAGCTGGGAGCGCGAGGGCCAGTGGGATCCGGTCAAGCGTCTGCCCGACATGGACGAGGAGGGGATTGACTACGCCCACTGGGACTGCATCTGCCCGGACTCGGTGAAGGCGATCGCCTGGCGCGGTGACCTCTCGGACGACGTGAGGCGGAAGATCCCCGGCGCGAACGCCGCGCGCCTGTTCAGGATCTAGTCGGCTTGGAAGGCTGCGCTCCCGCCGCAAGCGGGGCGCCGGGTTGTGCCACAGAGCCAGATGCCTGAGGAGGCCAGCATGAGTGCCCACAGGTTCCTGATCCTGGCTATGGTCCTCGCCACGCTCGCGCTCGCTCCGGTGGCGAACGCCGAGCTTGCCGTGTCGGCCAACGACAACAAGGTCGTCCTCGTCAACGGCCGCGGCACCGTCGTCCAGAATCCCCCGCCGGACACGGTGGCGATCATCGACCTGAAGGCGTCGCCACCCAGGGTCCTCGCCACGCTCGAAGCCGGCAAGTCGCCCGCCGGGGTTTCCATCAATCGCCACGGGACACTGGCGCTCGTCGCCAACCGCGGCGACGGCACCGTCTCGGTCTTCACGATCCAGGGTAAGACCGTGACCCCGGCTGGCACGGTGAAGGTCGGTGACGAGAAGGCCGGGGTGAGCCACGTCGCGATCGCTCCCGACGGGAAGAGCGCGCTTGTCACCCGGGACGGTGACAACCAGATCACGCTCCTCGCCATCGACGGCAAGGACCTGCAGGTGTTCGAGCTGACCGGCACCACGCTCAGGGACACCGGGGCCGAGGGCGGGCCAGCGGCGATCCGGACCGCCGAAGAGTAGCCGACGGGGACGAAAGTGGGCGCGGCCCCCGTGGCTGGCGGCACGTCGATGTTTGACGACTATTTCGCCTGGACGCGCGAGGCCTTCAGGCCCGACCGGATCTCCGCCAAGCCCGAAGGGCTTCGCGCCGTCAGGGTCCTCGAGCTCGCGACGCTCGTCCTCGGGCCGGTGACCTCGTCGTACCTCGCCGAGTTCGGTGCCGAGGTCATCAAGGTCGAGCTCCCGGGGAGCGGCGATCCCCTCCGCTCCATCACCCCGCAGGCGCGCTTCTGGAAGAATGCGGCACTGGCCTGGCTCAACGAGGCCCGCAACAAGTACCATGTGGCCTTCGACGTTCGGAAGCCCGAGGGCCAGGCGCTCTTCAAGGCCCTGGCCGCCGAGTCGGACGTCCTCGTCGAGAACTTCAAGCCGGGAACGATGGAGGGGAAGTGGGGGATCGGCTACCGCCAGCTCAGGGAGCTGAACCCCGGCCTGATCTATGTGACAAACACCGGCTTCGGGCAGTGGGGCCCCTTTTCCCAGGGACGCGCCTCCTACGACGCCATCGCCCAGTCCGTGAGCGGGATGGCGGCGATCACCGGCTTTCCCGAGCGCAACCCGCTGAAGTCGGGGGCGTGGATCGGCGATTACTTCGGGGCGCTGCTCTCGGCTGTCGCGGTGCTGGCCGCGCTCCACTGGCGCGACCGGACGGGGCAAGGTCAGTTCATCGACTTCGCCCAGTCCGAGGGCCTGATCCGGGCGCTCGACTGGACCTGGGTCCGTCACGCTCTCACCGGCGAGAGCCGCGGCCGGTACGGCAACCGGGACGTCGCGATCTCGCCGTCCGACATCGTACGCTGCGGCGACGGGATGGCTGCCATCGCCGCGCCCTCGGATCAGGCTTTCCGCGGTCTCTGTCAAGCCATGGGCCAGGCCGGGCTGGCCGACGATCCAAGGTTCTCGACCCAGCTCGCGCGCCTGAAGGAGGAGAGCGCGACGTTCCTCCTCAAGCTCATCGGCGGGTGGGCCAAGGACAAAACGGTGGCCGAGGTGGACGAGCTGGGGAGCCGGTTCGGCTTTGCCTCGGCGCCGGTGGCCACGTCCCGCGATCACTACCACGATCCGCATCTCCGTGAGCGGGGCGCGGTCTGGCAGCTTGATGACCCGATCTACGGCGAAGTGGTGGAGTACGGGCCTGTGCCGAAGCTCTCAGAGACCCCCGGGCGGCTCAAGTGGGCGGGGAAGCCGGTGGGGCTGGACAACGACTATGTCCTGACGACGATTCTGGGACTCTCCCGCGAGGAGATCAAAGAGCTCGAGGCCAAGGGCATTGTGGGTAGCTGGAACGACACGATTGGCCGGAAGCCTCCCGACGGGTGGAAGGGCGAGGGCCAACTGCCAGTGAGCGCCGAGCAGCAGACCGCAGGCGGTTCGAGCGCTGGCTCTACCCCGGCCATGGACTCGGGCCTCGCCTCGGGGCTCTCCTCGCCTGCGGCTCGTCGGGAGCCCCTCGGCTCGAAGATCCACTCGGGCCTCGCCTCGGGGC
>JACQWB010000069.1 GCA_016209385.1 Candidatus Rokuibacteriota bacterium | reverse complement strand
CGCCGGAGCTCTACAAGCGCTGGACCGAGCGCTTCAAGGTGGAGCTGCTCGACGGGATCGGGACCACCGAGATCCTGCACATCTTCCTCTCCAACCTGCCGGGGCGGGTGAAACCTGGTTCCTCGGGTGTACCTGTTCCCGGCTACGAGGCGATCATCGTGGACGAGCAGGGAAGACCGGTCCCGCGCGGCGAGGTGGGGAACCTCCGGGTCAGGGGCGATTCCACCATGGCCTTCTACTGGAACAAGCACGAGAAGACCAAGGAGGCGCTCCTCGGCGACTGGATCCAGACCGGCGACAAGTACTACGCGGACGAGGACGGCTACTTCTGGTACTGCGGGCGCTCCGACGACATGCTGAAGGTGGGCGGGATCTGGGTCTCGCCGGTCGAGGTAGAGAACACGCTGGTCGGGCACCCGGCCGTGCTCGAGGCGGCGGTGGTGGGCAAGGAGGACACCGACAAGCTGGTGAAGCCCAAGGCCTACGTGGTGCTCAAGGACACCTACACGGTGTCTCCCGAGCTGGAGGCCGAGCTGAAGGGCTTCGTCAGGGAAAAGATCGCGCCATACAAATATCCTCGGTGGATCGAATTCGTGCCGGAGCTGCCCAAGACGGCAACGGGGAAAATTCAGCGGTTCAAGCTCCGCCAGCGCGAGCGATGAGCGCTGCGGCAGGGGGCGTGAGGGGAGGAGGGAAGGGAATCATGTCCCGATGGATTGCAGGATGGACCGGACCGTGGCTGGTGCTGATATTAGGCGCTGCACCGGGCCATGCGCAGATCGCCAATTTGCCGCAAGAGGTGCAGGCCAGGATCATGGCCCTGGGGCCGGTGCTGAACCCAGACATGATCGCGGCGACGCTGGACGCGCTGCGGCCAATCGTGAAGCAGTCTCCGCTCGCCAGTCTCAAGATCACGACGGACTTGAGAGTTACGGCCCGGACGCCCGGCATCTGTTGGATGTCTACGCGGCCCAGCCGCAGAGGACAGGAATGCCCGTTGTGGTATTCATCCACGGCGGCGGCTACGTGGGCGGCGCCAAGAATCGCGACGGCATCTACGGCAACGTGACAGCGTTCTTCGCACGCCATGGAATGCTCGGCGTGAACGCAACCTATCGCCTGGCGCCGCAGCACCCTTGGCCCGCTGGCGCTGAGGACGTAGGCAAAGTGGTGGCCTGGGTGAAGGCTCGTGCCGCGGACTACGGCGGCAATCCGGAGCGGATCGTGCTGATCGGCCACTCAGCCGGAGCTACGCACGTGGCCTCTTATGTGTTCGATCCCGCGCTGCATCCGGCCGGAGGACCAGGAGTCGCGGGTGCTGTTCTCGTGAGCGGCGCATTTCGCGTCACCAAGGAGGGCTTGGCGCCCAACGTGGCGGCCTACTTCGGCAAGGACGAGAGTCAATTTGCGAATCGCTCCCCCCTCACCCACGTGGGCAAGGGCAAGGTGCCGCTCTTCATCGCCATGGCCGAGCTGGACCCGGTGTTTCTCGCCACCCAGAGCCTGGAACTCGCGCAACTTGTGTGCAAGCGCGACGGCAAGTGTCCGCGCTTCATCTGGTTGAACGGTCACAATCACATTTCGGAGATGGCCAGCTTTGATACGGCGGACCGGGATTGGGGGCCGCCATCGTCAATTGGATTGGCGCACTGAAGTAGCGTCGTAGGGACAACACAATCAACCCCGCTGAGGTTCCCTTCTTCGATCGGGCGCTTGAGACGCTTCCGGCCGAGCGGCTCCGCGCCCACCAGTGGGAGCGGCTGAAGGCCGTCGGCCGCGAGGTCTTCCCCGCGAATCCCTTTGTCAGGCGGAAGTGGCAAGCTGCAGGAGTCCGCTCGGCAGACGACCTCCGCTCGTGGGACGACTTCTTCAGGCTGCCGTTCACCACCAAGGCCGAGCTGGTCGCCGACCAGGCCGAGCATCCGCCGTTCGGCAGCAACCTGACCTACCCGCTGGAGCGCTATGTTCGGGTTCACCAGACGTCGGGGAGCACCGGCCAGCCGATCCGCTGGCTCGAGACCCAGGAGTCCTGGGAGTGGTGGGCCCGCTGCTGGGGCTTCGTCTTCCGCGGCGCGGGCGTGATGCCGTCGGACCGGGTCTTCTTCCCGTTCTCCTTCGGCCTCTTCATCGGCTTCTGGGCGGGCTTCGAGGGCGCACGGGCCCTGGGCGCGCTCGTCATTCCCGGGGGCGGCCAGGACTCGGTCACGCGCCTGGCCTGGATGGAGGCGCTCGGCGCCAGCGTGCTGGTCTGCACGCCATCCTACGCGCTCCACCTCCTGGAGGTGGCGCGCGGGCGGGGGATCGAGCCCAGCAAGCTCCCCGTGCGCGTCACGGTGCACGCGGGGGAGCCGGGGGCGGGGATCCCTGCGGTGCGCCGACGCATCGAGGACGGGTGGGGCGCCAGAGCCTTCGACCACTCCGGGATGACCGAGATGGGCGCCTACGGGTACGAGTGCGTGGCGCAGGCTGGCCTCCATGTCAACGAGTCAGAGTTCATCGCCGAGGTGATCGATCCAGCAACCGGCGCCGCGGCAGCAGAGGGGGAGCTGGTCCTGACCAACCTCGGGCGGGCGGGTTCACCGCTCTTCCGCTACCGCAGCGGAGACCGGGTCCGAGTCGCGGGGGCGCCGTGCGTCTGCGGCCGCAGCTTTCTCCGCCTCGAAGGGGGGATCCTGGGCCGTCTCGACGACATGCTGATCGTCCGCGGTGTCAACGTCTTCCCCTCGGCCATCGAGGGCATCGTGCGCGAGTTCCCGTCCGTTGACGAGTTTCTGATCGAAGTGTATAAACGGGCGGAGATGGACGAGCTCCGGCTGCTTGTCGAGGTTGACGCCGCACCGGCCGAGACCGTGCAGGAGATCCGGGAGCGCCTCCGCGCTGGGCTCGGCATCCGGATCGAGGTCGTCCCCGTTTCCGCCAAGAGCCTGCCCCGGTACGAGCTGAAGGCCAAACGGGTGGTGCGGAAGGCGGCCGGCTAGCTGGAGGTACGCGCCATGGCCGAACGCGCGCTCGCCGAGCGAGAGGCCTTCAACAACGTGACCCGCTATAACGCCTTCATGGAGGTCGTCCGAAGCCGGATGACGAACCGCGCCTTCGGCCCCTACGAGGTCCCGCGCGAGCACTTCGAGCTGATTCTCGAGGCCGCCCGCCACGCACCCTCTGGGGCCAACTCGCAGCCGTGGCACTACATCGTCGTCACGGATCCGGAGGTAAAGCGGAAGATCGGCGAGTGCTTCGTCGAGGAGCAGCAGCAGCGGGCCAAGCTCAAGATGGGCTTCCCCACGCCCAACTACAACGGCGTGAAGACCGCGCCCGGCCTCATCGTCATCGTCGCCGATTTTCGGTTCGTCAAGGCGTTCCCCGTCCTCAACGACGGCTCTGAGCTGGACCGTCTCTACAAGCAGAACGCCGAGCGGATCCTGCTCCAGAGCGTGGCCGCCTCCACCATGTCGGCCCATCTGGCCGCGGCTGCACTCGGGTACGCGGTCTGGTGGATCAGCGCCATCGGGCAGGAGCCGATCCAGCGGCAGATCAAGCCGTTGCTCGGCGTCCCCGAGGACCTCGCCGTCATCGACGTCATGTGCTTCGGGCCGCCGCTCAAGCCTTCCTACAAGCGGTGGAAGAAGCCCCTCGCGCAGATCATGAGCTGGGACCGCTTCAACCCGGAGAACTACATGACGGATGCGGAGATCGACACGTGGATCAAGACCACGCGGCATAAGGTGATGTACCGGGACGAGTCTAGGGTGACGTTCGAGCCGAGGGGCTCCCGACGAGCCGCAGGCGAGGAGAGCCACGAGGCGAGGCCCGAGTGGCAGTTCGAGCCGAGGGGCTCCCGACGAGCCGCAGGCGAGGAGAGCCACGAGGCGAGGCCCGAGTAGATACTGATGCCAGCCGGCGGGCCGATGACGGTTTTTCGCACCGAGGGTGTGGGGAGCCTCCTGCGGCCCCCCTACTTGGTCGAGGCGCGCCAGGAGCTCGAGCGCGGTCGCTTCAGCTCCGTCGAGTTCAAACTGATCGAGGACAGGGCCGTGGACGAAGCGATTGCCCTGCAGGATGAAGCCGGCCTCGATGTCGTCACGGACGGCGAGCAGCGGCGATACGCCTTTTTCGGCCACTTGATCGACGCGCTGGACGGCTTCGACAAGTTCGGCGGCTGGGCCATCCCGTTCCGGAACGAGCAGGGCGAGCAGCTCCTCTACAAACGGCCGGTGGTGGTCGAAAAGCTCAGATGGCGGCGCAGTATGTGCGCCGAGGAGTTCGCCTACCTGCGGGCCCGAGCATCCCGCCCGCTAAAGATCACGCTCATCAGCGTCCAGCAGGCCGCTGCCTACTATGATCCGGACAGGTCCCGGGGCGCCTACCCCACCCGCGACGCCTACCTGGCCGACATCGTGGACTTCACGCGCCGCGAGGTGGAAGAATTGATCCGGCTCGGCTGCACTTACATTCAGATCGACGCCCCTCAGTACGCTGCCCTGATGGATCCCTCGATTCGCGAGGGCTACCGCCAGCGCGGCAGCGACCCGGACGAGCTCATCGACACCTGCATCGAGATGGACAATGCCGTCGTCGGTGGGCATCCAGGCATCACGTTCGGCCTGCACATCTGCCGCGGCAATAACCAGAGCATGTTCTACGCCAGCGGCGACTACGAGCCCGTGGCGCCTCGTGTGTTCCGCGGGAGTCGGGTGCAGCGGTTCCTGCTCGAATACGACGATGAGCGGTCCGGCGGCTTCGAACCGCTGCGTCATGTGCCGGACGACCGGATCGTGGTGCTGGGCCTCGTGACCACCAAGAAGCCGCGCCTGGAGTCCGTGGAGGAGCTGCGGCGCCGGATCGCCGAAGCCGCCAAGGTGGTCCCGCTGGAGCGCCTGGCCCTGAGCCCTCAGTGCGGCTTTGCCTCCACGATGGAGGGCAACCGCATCTCGCCGGACGACCAGCGGCGAAAGCTGGAGCGCGTCGTCGAGACGGCCCGGGCCGTGTGGGGCCCAGGGTAATTTGGGTTCGAGCGCCGGCTTTGCCGGCGCAAGCCCTCGTGGGGGAGGCTTCGGAGGGGGCCGTCGAGGCCCCCTCCGATCTAGATCAAGGAGGGGACGATGAGACGACACGGGTGGTTCGAACGGTGCTTGCTCGTTCTGTTCGTGGGGATCCTCGCCGGCTGGCCGGCCGCGGCAGTGGCCCAGGCCATCAAGGTCGGCGCGGTGGTGCCGCTCACCGGGCGCTATGGCGGCGGTGGGGCTCAGGTCCGGGCAGGCTACGAGATCGCTGTGGAGGACGTCAACCGCGCGGGAGGCGTGACGGTCGCCGGGAAGAGGATACCGTTAGAGTTGGTCCTCCTCGACGACGAGTCCGATGCCACCAAGACCGTGAGCCGCATGGAGACGCTGGCGGCCCAGGGGATCCTGGCCTACCTGGGCGGGTTCGGCTCGGACCTCCACGCCGCGGCGGCCTCGGTGGCCGAGAAGAACAAGACGCCCTACCTCGGCGTGGCCTTCGCGCTGAACAAGATTCACCAGCAGGGGTTCCGCTACCTGTTCTCCCCGTTCTGGAAGTCCCCCGACATCGGTCAGCACCTGGTGGCGCTGCTCGGCTCGATTCCCGCGGCGGATCGTCCCAAGACCGTCGCCATCTTTCAGGAGAAGACCGACTGGGGCCGCGAGATGGCGACCGCCTGGACCGAGGCGGGCAAAGCGGCCGGTTTTCAGGTGGCGGTCAACGCCGACTACGCCCCCGGAGCCAAGGATTTCTCCGACATGATCCTCAAGGCCAAGGCAGCCAGGGCCGAGGCGGTCTTCGCCGTGCCGACGCCGCCGGACGGCATGACCATCGTCAAGCAGATGAAGGAGCTTGACTACAACCCCAAGCTGACGCTCATGGTGCGCGCGCCGGATCCTCCGGTCTGGGGGAAGAACCTGGGCAAGGACGGCGACTACGTCCTCCTGGCCCCGGGCTGGCACCACGCCGCCCGCTACCCCGGTGTGAAGGAACTGAATGAGGCCCACGTCAAGCGGGTCGGCCGCCCAGCCGATGTCATGACCGGGCCCTCCTACGCGTCGGTGCAGATCCTGGCCAAGGCCATCGAGCGCGCCGGGGCCCTGGACAAGGACAAGATCCGCGACGCCATCGCGGCCACCGAGATGACGACGGTGGTGGGGCCGGTGAGGTTCCGCCCGGACGGTACCGGGATCGTGCCGTCGGTCTTCAACCAGTGGCTCAACGGCAAACAGGAGCTGGTCTGGCCCAAGGAATTCGCTACCGCCCCGTTCGTCTATCCGGCGCCGCCGTTCGCGAAACGATAGCCCCGAATGCCGCTCCTGGAGGTGGAGGGCCTCTCCAGGTCGTTCGGAGGGGTCGCGGCGGTCCGCGAGGTCAGCTTCGCGGTCGAGGCAGGTGAGATCGTCGGGGTGATGGGCCCCAACGGATCGGGGAAGACCACCCTCTTCAACCTGATCACCGGGGCCCTCACCCCCGACGCGGGCCGGGTCCGGATCGACGGCGAGGAAGTCGCCGGCCTGTCCCCGCACCGGGTCTGCGCGAAAGGCATCGCGCGCACCTTCCAGCTGGTCCACCCGTTCCCAGGCCTCACCGCCCTCGAGAACGTTCTGGTGGGGCAACTCTACGGGCGGAAGCGCCTACCGCTGGCCCGCGCCCGCGGGGAGGCGGAGCGCCTCCTCGGGACCGTCGGCCTCCGCGGCAAGGGCCACCTCCCCGCGGCCCAGCTCACCCTGGTTGAGCGGAAGCGGCTCGAGCTGGCGCGCGCCCTCGCGACGGCGCCGCGCGTCCTCCTGATGGACGAGTTCATGGCGGGCCTCACGCCCACCGAGGTCGCCGAGGCGCTCGCGCTCATCCGCGCGCTCCAGGCCGAGGGGATCACGCTGGTCGTGGTCGAGCACATCGTCTGGGCGCTCCTCGACCTCTGCCACCGGATCGTCGTGCTAAGCGCGGGCGAGAAGATCGCCGAGGGGGTTCCGGCGGCGGTCGCGCGGGACCCGACCGTCATCGACGTCTACCTGGGGCGCGCCGCCCTTGCTTGAGGCCCGCGACGTCCACGCCGGCTACGGCGACGTGCAGGTCCTTTTCGGCGTCAGCTTCGCCGTCGCGGCTGGCGAGATCGTCGCCCTGGTCGGCCCCAACGGTGCCGGCAAGACTACGCTCCTCCGGACGATCGCCGGGCTGCTCCCGCTCCGCCGCGGGAGCGTGACCTGGGAAGGGAGGCCGATTCACCAGGCCCCCGCCCACCGGATCGTCGAGGCCGGGATCGCCCTCGTCCCGGAGGGGCGCCGGCTCTTCGCCCGGATGACCGTGGAGGAGAACCTGCGCCTGGGGGCCTTCGCGCCTCGCGCGCTCCCGTTCAGGCGCGAGGCCCTCGAGCGCGTCTTCGTGATCTTCCCCCGGCTCGCCGAGCGCCGGCACCAGCTCGCGGGCTCGCTCTCGGGCGGCGAGCAGCAGATGGTGGCGATCGGTCGCGCGCTGATGTCCCGTCCCCGCCTTCTGCTCCTCGACGAGCCTTCGCTCGGCCTCGCCCCGCGCGCGGTGGAGGCGATCCTCGCCGTCCTCCGCGAGGTTCACCGCGAGGGTGTCGGGGTTTTCCTGGTCGAGCAGAACGTCCACGCCGCCCTCGCCCTCGCCGATCGCGGGTACGTGCTCGAGACGGGCCGGGTCACCGGCGCGGGGAGCGGGCGTGACCTCCTCCAGGACCCGCACGTCCGCCAGGCCTACCTGGGCCCGCTCGCGGTTTCGCGGTGAGCCTCCTCGCTCAGCAGATCCTGCTGGGCGTCCTGATCGGTGGCCTGTACGGCCTCGCCGCCGTGGGGCTGTCGCTGATCTTCGGCGTCCTCAAGGTCCTGAACGTCGCCCACGGCGAGCTCCTCATGCTCGGCGGCTACGCGAGCTTCTGGCTCTTCACCCTCCTCGGGGCGGATCCGTTCGCATCGCTCCCCGGGGTGGTGCTGGCGCTCTTTGTCCTGGGCCTCTGCCTCTACGCCGCGCTCTTCGGCTTCGTCGTGCGGGCCCATGAGGAGGAGCGGATCAAGAACTCACTCCTGATCGGGTTCGGCCTCGCCCTGGCGCTCCACGCGCTGGCGGTGCGGCTCTGGACGGCGGACGAGCGCTCGATCACCACTGACTACGCGGGCGAGGTGCTGACGCTCTGGGGCCTCGCGGTCCCGCTCGTGAGGCTCGCGAACCTGGGGCTCGCCTTCGCCGTCATCCTGGCTCTCCACCTCTTTCTCCGGCGCGCGCGCTGGGGCCAGGCGATCCGGGCCACCGCCGAGGACTGGGAGGCGGCGTCGCTGATGGGCATCAACGTGCGCCGCGCTTACCTCCTCGCCTTCGCGATCGGGACCGGGCTCGCGGGCGCGGCGGGGAGTCTGGTGAGCGTGGGCTACTCGATCAACCCCTCCATCGGGCTCGAGTGGACGCTCAAGGCGTTGATCGTCGTCGTCCTCGCCGGGATGGGGTCGATCCTCGGGACGTTCTTCGGCGGCCTCTTCCTGGGCGTGGCGGAGGCGGTGAGCGCTGCGGCCGTCGGAGGACCCTACCGCGAAGTCGTCGGGCTCGTCATCTTCCTGGGTGTCCTGATGGCGCGGCCCCAGGGGCTCTTCACCCGATGAGCCGGCCGGGCGCGTCGGAGATCCGCTGGGCGATCGTCATCCTCGCGGCCTTCGCGGGCGTCGCCTTCGTCCCGCTCCTCGTGCCGCGTGACGACGTGCTCAACTTCTTCGTGATCTTCCTGCTCTCGGTCGCGCTCGCCCAGAGCTGGAACCTGATCGCGGGCTACGCCGGCCAGATCAACCTCGGGCACGCGGCCTTCTTCGGGCTCGGCGCCCTGGTCACCCGGACGCTCTGGGTCCAGGGGCTGCCGATCCTCGCGGCGATGGGCGCGGGCGCCGGCGTGGCCATGGCCTTCGGCCTTCTGATCGGGGTCCCGGCGTTCCGCCTCCGCGGCGCCTACTTCGCGATCGGGACGCTGGCCCTCGCCGAGATCCTCAGGATCAGCGTGGGCAACGCGCTCGCGGAGATCTCCACGCTCCCGGCGGCGACGATCGCCGGGTACGGCCTGGCCAGGCGCTTCTATCTGACGCTGGCCCTCGCCGCCGTGGCCGTCTGCGCCGTGGCTTGGACCGCGGCATCGCGGGTGGGCCTCGGGATGCGCGCGATCCGGGAGGACGAGGCCGCGGCGGAGGCCTCGGGCGTGGGGACGCTCGCGCACAAGCTTCTGGCGCTGACGCTCTCGACGTGTCTGGCGGGGCTGGCCGGGGGGGCCTTCGCCTACTACCACATCAGCTACTACCCCCAGCACGCCTTCGGCCCCCAGTGGACGTTCGACGCGCTCCTGATCACGTTCATCGGGGGGGTCGGGACGCTGCACGGCCCGGTGCTGGGGGCGCTCTTCTATGTCTTCGTCAAGGAGTACCTGGCGATCCGGTGGGTGGAGGTGCACCTCTTGATCTTCGGCGCCCTGTTCATCGCGATCGTGCTCCTGCTCCCCGGCGGGCTGGTGGAGGTGTTCACGCGCGCGCGGCGCCTCTTCGCCGCGGCGTGAGGCTTGGCAAGTGTTCCCCGGCACGGTAACATTAATGGGTGGGGAAGATTCGCCGGGTGGCTACGTCTTCATCAGCTGGAAGACGGACCATCCCCCGCGGCACGTTCACGTGTATCCGAACCGCAAGCTCATAGTGAAATGGGACTTAGACAACAAGAAGCCCACGAAGGGGAAAGCGTCAAAGAAGCTCGTCGGACTCATAGAAGAGCTCGAATCTGAGGGCAAGCTATGAAGATTCGATCCGTCGCTCCCAACAACCGGCGCAGAGCGTTCGAGGTCAGGACCTCAGCAAAGCGCCTTGTGTTTCCCTTCGCCAGGGTCGACCCGCGGCCGACGGCCGACGATCCAATTGTGCGGGTGTTCGTAGATAAGGAACTCGCCCGCGAAGGGTTTACCTATGTTCTCAAGTCCGGCCGGGAGGGAACGGTTCATATCGAGCAGGTTCTCGAGTATAACCAGGATCCAGCCTACTTTCGGGCTCTCTTGCTCTACCGGCTGACCATCGAGGCTCAAAAGCGCGTCGATGCGAGCCAGTTGTCCAAGCGGGAGATCATTCGGCGGCTGGGTACTTCCGCTACCCAGTTTTACCGGCTTCTGGATCAGACGAACTACCGCAAGTCCATGGACCAGCTATTGTTGCGGCTTCACGTTCTCGACTGTGACGTCGAACTCGTTGTTCGAGCCAAGAGCGCTTGATTTAGACCAAACAGGCCGTTAGCCCGCGGCACGCAGCGGGCGGGGCCTTCGCCTACTACCACGTCAGCTACTACCCCCAGCACGCCTTCGGCCCCCAGCGGACGTTCGACGCGCTCCTGATCACGTTCATCGGGGGGGGTCGGGACCCTGCACGGCCCGGTGCTGGGGGCGCTCTTCTACGTTTTCGTCAAAGAGTCCCTGGGATCCGGTGGGTGGAGGTGCACCTCTTGATCTTCGGCGCCCTGTTCATCGCGATCGTGCTCCTGCTCCCCGGTGGGCTCGTGGAGGTGTTCGCCCGGGTGCGGCGGCTCTTCGCGGCGGCCTGAGGGACGGGCGCTTCCCGCTGCCCCCTGCGCTCAGTTCGCTGCAGCCATAATGGGATTATGCTGACCAGCGTTTGTCGGCAACGGCGAGTTCCCGAACCTTGACAAGTCCTTGAAAACCGGAAAGAATTCCCGCAGCCGTTAGAAGTTCAGCAGCGAGATGCTGGTCAACCTACTCATAGTTCGGTGCACAAGGCCGAGAAAGGAGGCCGACGGCGTTCACGGCTCAGCGGTAGTCGTTCGCTGTCCACAACGAGGAGGGGAACGCGATGCGATACAGCATACCGATGACGCGACGAAACTTCGTACGGGCCGGTACCGTCGTGGCCGGGACACTCTTGCTCGGGGGACCTCTCCGGCGCTCAGGGCCAGCGCCGGCCGCGGCTCAGACGAGCGCGCCGCCGATTGTCGATCGCCTGGCGGTCCGCGTGGTCGTGGACAGTTACCAGGATGCCCTCGTCCGTACCTCCAGGGTGGGCAACGTCGATGTCCAGCGCTTTGGCGTCGTCTTCGGCCCTGGCCTCGGCAAGCACATCCACAACGAGTTCGGCCTGTCGCTGCATCTGGAGTCCCAGCGCGGCAGCGAGACACGTCAGGCACTCCTGGACTTCGGATTCACGCCGGCAGCGCTCTTCAACAACCTCGAACTCCTGAAGATCGACCCCGCGGCGATCGACGCGCTGATCGTGAGTCACGGTCACTTCGATCACTTCGGCGGTCTCGTTCCCTTCCTCAAGCGCGACCGAGGAAAGATGCGAGGCGAGCTGCCGCTCTACGTAGGTGGCGAGAACACGTTCTGTTACCGGTGGGTGGTTCCCCCGGGCGGCCAACCGCAAAGCTTTGGCGTCGTTGACCGTCGCGACCTCGCTGCCGCCAACGTGCGCGTCGTGCTCGCCGACAAACCCGCTGTCATCGCAGGGCATGGCTTCACCACGGGTGCGATCGCCCGTACGTCGTTCGAAAAGGTGATCCCGAACACTCGGGTCGAGGTCGGCACGCGCGACGGTGCCGGCTGCGATCCCTCGCACTTTACGAAGGAGGAGCGCGAGGGCAAGCTCGTGTTCGACAACCACTGGGGCGAGCATGCAACGTGCTTCAATGTCAAAGACCGTGGACTCGTCGTGATCTCCTCTTGCGGCCATGCCGGGCTGATCAACTCGATCCGTCAGGCGCAGATGGCCGCGGGCGTTCAGAAGGTCCATGCGGCCATCGGCGGCTTCCATCTCTCCCCGGCGCCCGAGCCCTACATCGCCCAGACGATCCAGGCGCTCAAGGAACTCGATGTCGACCACGTCATTCCTATGCACTGCAGCGGCGCCAACTTCATCCGCGCCATGCAGCGCGATCTGCGGGACCGGTTCATCATGTCCTACACGGGAACGCGCTACATTTTTGGTGCTTGAGGAGGCCCGCATGACGCAGGGTTCCTGGCCGGACCTCGACCGAGGTCTTCCTGTAGCACACTGAGCACCGAACAACATGGTAGAGCGGACCGGCCGAGAGCGGCCGGCCGCTCACCATGACCGTTAGCGACACCTCCACAACCAAGAGCCCGTGCTCCGGAGGACCGAATGAAGAGCACTGACCTAAACCAATTGTTCTCCCGCTCCTCGACGCCGCTGATATGCGACGCCTGTCTGAGGCTGGGGGTCCGCTACGACGTGCCGAATCCTGGCATCAGACCGCTCCGTTCCACGATGAGGATCGCGGGGAGAGTGCTGCCGGCGCGGCATTATGGGAGTGTAGATGTTTTCCTCGAGGCCCTCGAGAATGCCGAGGCAGGTGACATCCTTGTTATCGACAACGGGGGGCGGCTTGACGAGGCTTGCATAGGTGATCTGACAGTCCTTGAGGCACAACATGCGGGCCTCGGTGGAATCGTCGTGTGGGGCGTACACCGGGATACGGCCGAACTGGCCGCAATCGCGTTTCCCGTGTTCAGCTGCGGCAGTTGTCCCTCGGGTCCGCAGCGGCTGGATGCCCGACCTTCCGAGGCCCTCACGTCAGCCTCCTGCGGTGGGTTTCGGGCGGATACCTCTTACTTTGTCGTCGGTGACGAGGATGGGGTAGTGTTTGCGCCATTGGCACAGGCAGCCAAGATTTTCGCGACGGCGGAAAGCATCCGGTCGACCGAGAGTGCTCAGGCGCAAGCGATTCGATCCGGTACGTCCCTTCGAGCACAGCTGAGCTTCTCCGAGTACCTTGAGGCACGAATCCATGATCCGTCGTATACGTTGCGAATGCATCTGAAGCGAGTGGGTGGTGCGATTGAGGAATAGGATGTGGTGGCTAACCTGCGCATGCACCTGTCGGTCTCGCGTGTCAGGGCGCGTGCAAGAACGGTGCGCGGGCCGCGCCACGCGGCCCGCAGGTGATGCACGACGGTAGGCTGCCGAAAACGAGACACGTGAGAAGCAATGACATTGGCCGATAGCGCGAGCTACGACCAATTCGCCTGGGTCTACAACCGGCACTTCGGTCGGTACGCAGAGCAGGTACTGGGCCCTCTGAATGAGCTTGTCCTTCATGACTTCCCCCCGCCGCGTCGAATTCTCGATCTTTGTTGTGGGACTGGCCAATTGGATCGAGCGCTTCAGGCGCTGGGATACGAGATCACAGGAATCGATGGATCGCCCGAGATGATTCGGTTCGCTCGGGAGAATGCCCCTGGGTGCGAGTTCATCGTTGCCGACGCACGTGCCTTCTCTGTTCACCGACCCTTTGACGCTGCAGTGTGTGTCTACGACAGCTTGAATCACTTCATGCATCTCGACCGTCTGCGCGAAGTCTTTCGCTCAGTCCATGCGGCGCTTCAGGAGGGGGCCCCCTTCGTGTTCGACTTGAACATGGAGGCAGGCTTTCGGGAGCGCTGGCGTGGTTCGTTCGGAATCGTCGAAGACGATCATGTTAGTGTGTTTCGCTTCCATTTTGACGAATACGAGAAGAGAGGTGAATTCGCTGCGACCATTTTTCGACGGGAGTCAGGGTGGAGCCGTTCCGACTTCAGCTTGGAGCAGCGATGTTACTCAGCCGAGGAGGTCACGACCGCTCTGTCGGCGGAGGGTTTCTCGAGGGTCAGCATCGTGGATGCCCAGCAGTGGCTCAGTCTCAACAGCCGGATCGGAAGGAGTTTCTTCCTCTGCTTTGCGTGAGCAAGCCGATTGGAGGAATCATGGCGAGCGACGAAACGCGACGAGTACACTTGGCTGGCTCGGTTCTTGACCGCTCCCGCCATGTGTGCGCCTTCTTCCACACCAAGGAAGAGGAATACAACGTTCTCTTGCCCTTCATCAAGGAAGGCTTCGGCCACGGCGACAAGGCCTATCACATCGTTGAATGCGGGCACCGCCCGGAACACCGGCATCGACGTCGCCACGGCCGAACGCAACGGGCAGTTAGAGATCCGCGCCTGGGAGGAGGCTTACCTGCGCGATGGATATTTCAACCAGGACCGGATGCTCGCCCTGATTGAAGAGGTGCTGACCCGCGGCAAGACGCAGGGCTACCGGCTCACCCGCCTCGTCGCTAACATGGAGTGGGCCCTGGAAGACCGCCCCGGCGTGGGTGAGATCGTAGAGTATGAGACCCGGTTAAACTACGTGCTGCCCAAATACGACGATGCCGTTTGTTGAACCTACGACTTGGCCCGGTTCGGTGCCGACATCGTCATGGACATCTTCCCGACGCATCCGATGGTGATCATGGGGGGCAGACTTCAGCTGAACCCGTTCTTCGTGCCGCCGGACCAGATGCTTCCGCGCGAGGAACGCGCGGGCGCCCGTCTCCATCACGTGATTCTTGAGCACGAGGGCCCCCATCCTGGCTTCGATGGCTTTCCGCGCCACCTCAAAGTCGTCAATGGCCCGGCCGAAGACGTCAGGGGAGGAGTGGACGTGTAAGTCGATCATTCCTTCGATCGGGCTCTTCAGCGGCGGGGGCGGGGGAAAGACCCGCACCTGGGCGTCTGCGGGAGCGACGCCAGCCAGCGCTGCGAGCGCCGCGGTCCCCTTTGCGGCCGTCTTCAGGAATTCCCTGCGCCCGGTCGGCTCACCCCAACCGTGGCCGCAGCAGCATGTGAGCTTCCATCGCTTGATCTTCATGCGCGTGATCCTCCCTTCGAGTCGGATAATTCAGGACATGCGCGCGCGGCGCCAGCGGTCAGGAGGGCTACGGGGCACGGGGCGGGCTGAGCTCGCTAAGACCAACGGCACACGGCTGAATCTCACGTGTTGTCTCGGACGCCTCTGCGGGCCAGTCACCCGCTCGGGTCTGGACGATGCCGGCCACCGGTGCCGGTAAGCATAGGTCTGAGGGCGGTCCGTGTCAAGGGGCCTCTCGGAGCCAGACGCAGCGCATTGACATCGCTCGAAGCCTCGGCATAGAGTCCTCTCACATCGAGCGCTCCGTCCGCGGAGGCTGTCTCGGCGGGTGGCCTGACGCGTGAGGGAGGGGCGATGAGCCGCCTTCGATGGAAGCGGAAGTGGCAGTAGGATGTCACGTAACGCCGTGATCGTCCTGTCTCGCGCGGTATAATTTGGGGCGGAGGTGGATTCCAGATGACGTTGCCGGCCGCGGTTCAAGCGTTGTGGGACGAGCTTCAGGCGATCCGCGCGGAGGTCCTGAAGGAGGCCGAAGGGCTTTCCCAGGCTCAGGCGGACTGGCGACCGAGCGAGCGGGACTGGTCCGCGGGTGAGATTGTCCACCACCTCACGCTGGCGGAGGTGAACACCGGAAAGCTCACCACCAAGCTCACGCGCGACGCCTCCCAGGCCGGTAAGCTCGCGCCGTTTCCCGCGGGCCTGAAGGTGTTCGAGCCGCTTCCATCGTCGCCACCGGGCCCGGCCGAGGCGCCACCGGTGGTGAGGCCGGAGAAGGGCCACCCGATCGGGCAGCTCCTGGCGGACATGAAGGCCGCGCGCGAACGGAGCCGCCAGTCCATCGAAAAGCTCGGCGCCTGTGACCCACGGCCCCTGACCTGGGCCCACTTCAGGCTGGGCGAGCTGAACCTGGCCCAGTGGTGGATCCTCCAGGCGCGGCACGACGGCGACCACCTCCAGCAGCTCCGCGCCGTCAAGGCCGCCCCGGGATTTCCAGGGGCGTGAGATCCCCATGACGCGCGGTGAAATCTCGGAAGCGTGGAAGGCGCTGGCAAACCGGGCGGTTGCTGAGTATCGCGAAGCGTTGGGTGAAGACCTTCTCGCTCTGGCGTGCTTCGGGTCCGTCGCCCGCGGTGCGCCCGGACCTGACAGCGACCTGGACCTCTATGTGGTGACGCGGTCTCGCGTTTCATCTCTCATCGACCCCCGCCTGGAGCCACTCACGCGTTTCCGCGAGACCCCGGAGTATCAGAGGCTGGCACGCGAAGGACACCGACCCGACCCGATGCCCGTCTTCCACAGCGTGGCGGAGCTGGCGAAGCACCCCTGGATTCTGCTCGACATCGCCGACCACGGCGTAATCCTCTATGACCCCGAGGGCGTCCTGAATCGGGAGCTGGAGAAGGTTCGGTGTCGCTTGCGCGAACTTGGGAGCAAGCGGATCGAACGTCCCGACGGGAGCTGGTACTGGGACCTGAAGCCTGACTGGCGCCCTGGCGAGCTCGTCGAGCTGTGACGAACCGCGAGCGGGCGCAGCAGCTCTTCGCAGAGGCGCTCGGAATCGCGGAGGACATGCAGAGGGCGGTGGCACGGGGGCGCTTCAATCTCGCGACACGCCGGGCGCAAGAAGTGATCGAACTGGTTGTGAAGGCGCTCCTGAACGAGGTAGGTGTTGAGTATCCCCGAACGCACGACCCGGCTCCCGTTCTGGTTGAAACAATCCGCCAGCGTCGCCTCCCGGCGGATCCGGCCTTCCTTGAGTGGCTGAGCGGGCTGTCAAACCGCTTGGCTGAAATTCGAGGTCCCGCCTTTTATCATGAGATCGAAGTTGGCGAGGCCGAGGCTCGAAGGGCAGTGGATGCCGCCGAGCGCGTGCTTGGGTTTGGCCAGGAATTCCTCGGGCGGCTAGAGAAAGGCCAGTGACAGCTGAACCCCCCAGCGGTCCCGGCTGGTCAAGGCTGCCCTCCGGCTCCCGAAGGCGCGAGCGAGCGGGGTCGGACAAACCGGGTGGGCGACCTATGGATGCGCCCGATAACGGACCCGGAGTATGCTGGGGAGGTCAAGCCCCCAAGGTACGGCGGGCCAGGGGTGAGTCCGATTCGCGTCCGTTTGGAAGCCCTGCTCGTCGGAGCGTGAGCAAGTTACCGAGAATTCAATGAAAGTCATCCTGCGCAATCCACGGCGCGAGGTGGAGCTGAGCGGGCGGCGGCGGGTGAAGGAGTTGCTCAAGGAACTGGACATCCTTCCCGACACGGTCCTGGTCATCCGCGGCGATCAGCTCCTCACGGCCGATCAGGTCGTCGAGGAGCGCGATGAGATCGAGATCCGGCCGGCGATCTCCGGGGGGGCGCGTGGCAGTTCGAGCCGAGGGGCTCCCGAGGCGCCGCAGGCCTCGCAGTTCGAGCCGAGGGCCGTCGGCCATGCCGTGAGGCAGGCCCGGCGCGAGGCGAGGCCCGAGTAGGTAACACTGAGGCGAGGCCCGGGATGAAGTGCCGGAAGTGCGGCGGCCAGGCGGTCCTCGAGCTGAGGCGGCACAACGCGGCCTTCTGCGCCCCCGACTACCTCGACTTCTTCAGAAAGCAGGTCCGCGAGGCCATCCGCCGGTTCAGGATGTTCGAGAAAGACGAGTCGGTGCTGGTGGCGGTCTCGGGAGGCAAGGACTCGCTGGGCCTCTGGGATGTCCTGCTCGGGGAGGGGTACGCTTCGACCGGGCTCTACCTGGACCTCGGGATCTTCGACTACTCGCGCGAGTCGAAGGCCAAGTGCGAGGCCTTCGCCGCCGCGCGTGGCGCCAAGCTCCTGGTGGTCTCGGTGGAGGAGGCGGTCGGCGCTCCGATTCCCGGCGTGCAGGAGGCGACACGGCGGCCTCCCTGCTCGGCCTGTGGCCTGTCCAAGCGCTACCTGATGAACCGGGCGGCGCTGGAGCACGGTTTCTCGGTCGTCGCCACGGGTCACAACCTGGACGACGAGGCCGCGACCCTGTTCGGCTCGATCCTCCACTGGGAGACCGGCTCGCTCGCGCGTCAATCGCCGATGCTTCCCGCGACCCATCCGAAGCTCGTCCGCCGGGTGAAGCCCCTCTTCCGTCTCACGGAACGGGAGACCGCGGCCTACGCCTTCCTCCGCCGGATCGACTACATCGTGGAGGAGTGCCCGTTCTCGAGGGGCGCGACCTCGCTCCTCTACAAGGACATCCTGAACCGGCTCGAGGACGCCTCACCGGGCGCCAAGCACAATTTCCTGTACGGCTTCCTCGAGCGGGGGCGCCCGGTCTTCGAGAACCCGGAAGGCGTCCAGCTCAACGAGTGTGCCCGCTGCGGCCAGGTGACCACCGGGACTCTGTGCGCCTTCTGCAAGCTGGTGGACCGGATCAAGCACGCCCGGTGAGTCCGTCGGCCGAGCGACGGCATGGCAGATGAGCTGATCTTCCTCGGCACCGCCGGGGGCCGCATGAGCGTGGCCAAGCAGCTCCGGGCCTCCGGCGGCTTCTGGGCGGTCCTCGGCGGCACACGCCTCCACGTGGACCCGGGCCCCGGTGCCCTCGTCCACTGCCACGCCAAGGCCCTCAAGCTCGACCCCACGACGCTGAGCGCCATCCTCCTGACCCACAAGCACCTGGATCACGCCGGCGACGTCAACGCCATGATCGAGGCGATGACCGAGGGCGGGACGAAGAAGCGCGGGCGCGTCCTGGCGCCGCGGGACGCTTACGAGGATGATCCGGTGATCTTTCGCTATGTGAGGAGCTACCCCGAGAAGACGGAGGTCCTCGTGGAGGGTGGGGTCTATCAGCTCGGCGCGCTTCGTATCGAGACGCCCCTCAGGCTCAAGCATCCGGTCGAGACCTACGGGCTCAGGCTCGTCGGTCCGGACCTGACCGTGAGCCTGATCGCCTGCACCGGCTACTTCCCGGCCATCGAGCAAGCCTACGCAGGCGATGTCCTCATCCTGAACGTGGTCTTCCTCCCTCGCCGCGACGACAGTCACCTCTGCCTGGAGGATGCCGAGCGGTTGATCGCCGCCATCCGCCCGCGGCTCGCCATCCTGACCCATTTCGGCATGACGATGGTGCGCGGCAAGCCCTGGGAGCTCGCCGATCGGGTGAGCCAGGCGACGGGGATCAAAACCCTCGCCGCCCGCGACCACCAGCGCCTGGACCTGGCGAAGGCCCTCGCCCCGGGCTGACCGAAGCCCCGACGCGAGCGGAGCGCGGCTGGCCACACCCGCCGCGGAACTTCTCGCCCGGCTCGTTGGAGAAGCCGCAGGCTGGGCAGGCGAGCGCCAGAGCAGCCATTTCGGAAGATAAGCCAGTAGCCACGCGGTAAAGCCTCGCCGGGGTTGCCCGTCGGTCCTGCCAGCGTTTCTCGCGCAGGGCACGCTATTTTCGCACTCGCAGAAAAGTCTTGACTTCAGCCGTATCTGTGTG
>JACQWB010000068.1 GCA_016209385.1 Candidatus Rokuibacteriota bacterium | reverse complement strand
GTCACCTCGACGCCGTACTCCGCGAGCGCGTCCTCGACGGCGTTGGCAATCGCCGCCGCCGGCGCGATGACGCCGCTCTCCCCGACGCCCTTGATCCCCAACTCGTTGACGGCCGACGGGTAGTCCAGGTGCGCCACCTCCAGGGCCGGGACGTGGTCGGCGCGCGGGAGCCCGTACTCCATGAACGTGCCGGTCAGAAGCTGCCCCTCCGCATCGTACACCAGCTCCTCCGAAAGCGCGGCGCCGATGCCCTGGACGATGCCGCCGTGTAGCTGACCCTCGACCACCATGGGGTTGATCGGGCGCCCGCAGTCGTGAACAGCCCCGTACTTCAGCAGGCGGAGCGTGCAGGCCTCGGTGTCCACCTCGACCACCGCAGCGTGGGCGCCGAAGGCCCACGTGACGGTCTCGGGATAGAAGAATCCGCAGGCTGAGAGCCCGGGGCCTCCCGCCTCGGCGAGGACGGGGCTCCTGACCGCGGCGTGCGCCACCTCAGCGAGGCTCAGGCTCTTGTCCGGAACGCCTTTTACGCAGACGCGCCCGTCGACCAGCTCGATGTCCTCGGGAGCGCACTCGAAGAGGTCCGCCGCTACGAGCCGGGCCTTCCGGGCGACCTCGCCCGCGCTCCGGGCCACGGCGGGGCCGGCGACGGCAGCGACACGGCTGGCGATGGTCCCCATCCCGTAGCCGATGAGCTGCGTGTCGCCGCCGAGCACGACCACGTCCTCGGGCAGCACCCCGAGCCGGTCGGCGCAGACCTGGGCCAGCGTTGTCTCGTGCGCTTGCCCCCCCGCCGCGACGCCCACGTGAACGTAGACGATGCCGCTCGGGTCCACCCGCACCGCGGCGCCCTCGAAGGGGCCGAGCCCCGTTCCCTCCACGTATGCGGACAGCCCGATGCCGATCGGCGTCGCGCTGGCGCGGCGCGCCGCCTGCTCCTTTCGCCAGCCCGCATAGTCGAGGAGCGCGAGCACCTTCTCGAAGCCGGCGGGATAGTCTGCGGGGTCGTAGGCGATCGGGACCCCGTCGCGGTAGGTGAGCCCGGTGCGGAACGGCATCTCGTCGGGCCGGATCATGTTCCGGCGACGGAGCTCGGCCGGGTCCATTCCGAGGCGGCGCGCCGCCCGGTCGAGCAGCCGGTCCAGCACGAAGGCGGCCTCGGGTCGGCCCGCGCCGCGGTACGCGGCTGCGAAGGGCTTGTGGGTCACGACGTTCAGACCCACACCCCGGACGTGCGGGACCCGGTAGGGACCCGGCAGGTGGTTGATGGTGTTCTGCGTGATGGCCTCTCCGAGGGTGGGATAGGCTCCGTGGTCACGGGTGAACGTGGTCTCGAGGGCGACGATCGTGCCGTCTTGCAGGAGGCCGATCCGCGCTTCGTGTTCCTGATCCCGGTCAGCAGCCGCGGCGACGAAATGCTCTCGGCGGCTCTCGACCCATTTGACCGGGCGATGGAGATGCCGCGCGACCGCCGGGACCAGGATGTCCTCGGCGTAGACGTGGCCCTTGGTTCCGAATCCGCCTCCGACCTCCGGAACCCGGACCCGGATGCGCTCCTCGGGGAGCGAAAGAACCGCGGCGAGCGCGCTCCGGACAGCGAACGGCACCTGGGTCGAGGTCCAGACCGTGAGGAGTCCCGTCAACTCGTCCTCGAAGGCCAGGACCCCGCGCGTCTCGAGCGGCATCCCGCCGACCCGCGGATAGGCCAGCCGGGCTTTCACGACCAACTCGGCCCGGGCGAAGCCCGCCGTGGTGTCGCCCGTGCCTCCGACGGAGGTGCCGGCGAGGTTGTCGGGCCACTCGTCGTGGACGACCGGGGCGTCGCGCTCGAGGGCCAGCGCGGCGCTGGCGGCCACCGGGAGCGGTTCGAACTCAAGGACTACCATGTCCATGGCATCGGCCACGCGGTAGGGGTCCTCGGCCACGACCGCGGCGATGGGCTCACCGACGTGGCGCGCCGTGTCTCCCGCGAGCACGCGATGGGAATACGGGCGCAGGCGAGGGGCCGGGACGAGCGGAGGCACCGACGCCGCGAGCTCCGGCAACTCCTCTAGCGTGAGCACGGCGACGACGCCGGGGAGGCGCGAGGCCTCGGCGCGATCGATCTTGAGGAGGCGCGCGTGGGCGTGCGGGCTCCGCACCACGCCCAGGTGGAGTATGCCCGGGAGCCTCAGGTCATCGAGGAAGCGTCCCCGCCCGGCGAGCAGGCGGGCGTCTTCTTTGCGCTTGAGGGAGGCCCCGACGAGCTTCCGAGATCCCGCTGCTCCGGCGGCAGCGGTCCGGCTGACGCTCACGTCCGGCCAGCCTTGAGATGGACATCCCGCTGCTGCTGGAGACCGGGATCGACGTACCCCATCAGGCCGGGTTGCGCGTGTCCCAGCATCACCTGGATGTAGGCGGGCTCAGCGCCGATGTTCTCGAAGCCGTGGATCACGCCCGCGGGGCAGGAGACGCAGTCCCAGCGGCCCAGCACGGCCTCGGCGCGTCGCCCGTCCCCGTCCTGCAAGAACACCCGCACCCGGCCTTCCAAAACGAAGAAGACCTCCTCCACCTCGTGCGTGTGGGGTGCGTTGCCCTGGCCCGGCGGCACGAGCATGACGCTCAGCGTGAAGTGCTCGGCGGGGATGACGCGGGCGTCGGCTTTCCCCGAGGCGCCGGTGCCGATGAAGCGATGCTGGGCGCGCCGGTAGCCCTCGATCCGCGCGTCCGCGAACGCGTCCCAGTCGGGGACCCGGTCCGCGAAGCGGACCATGCGTTGCCTCAAGAGTTCGTCAAGCGGTGTCATCCTGATCCTCCGAGACGGCCATGTTGGCGCTTCGGCGAATCGCCACCGGGAGGACAGACGGAAGGCGTAAACAAGGAGCGCGGGAAGTAACGATCACGCCCGCCACTTCCCGCGCCCTCCGGGCCGCGTGGACGCCTGGCCCTATTTCTTCAGCGTTCCCACCCAGTCGAGCGTCTTCATCCCGAGCGGTGGCGTGATCTCCTCGGCGCGCATCACGACGAGGCGGTCCAGCGTCGGGAACCCGAACTCCGGGTTGAACTTCGTCAGCCCCACGATGCCGCCGTGAACGGCCTGGTGGTCGGATCGCATCGTGATGGGCCCGTACGGAGTCTGCCAGGTCAGGCCTTCGAAGGCCTTGATGACGTCCTCGGTCTTCGGCCACCGGCCGCCCGCCTGGCCGATAGCCTTCTCATAGGCCGCCTTCAAGCCAGCGAGCGCCTGGTAGGTACGGTGGGAGGGGTAATCCGGATAGCGCCCGAACCGCGCCTTGATGCCGTCGACGAAGTCCTTCTGCATCGGGTTCTTGCCGGGGTCCGGATACAGGAAATAGCCCGGCGTGGCTCTGGGAGCCGCGATCACCCCGTCGGGCATCTCTTTCTTCAGCTCCTGCAGCGCCTGCTCCCCGGTGCTCAGGAACACCAGGCTCTCCTTGAAAAGTCCGCGCGGGGCCCCCTGCTTGACGAACGTGATCAGGCCGCCGCCCCAGAAGCTCGAGTGGATCACATCCGGCTTGGCCGCCAGGAGCTTGGAGATCTCCGCCGAGTACTCGCCGGCCTGGATCTTCGTCCAGAGCTCGGCCGCGACTCTGACGTCCGGTTTGAACCGCTGGATCGCGATCTTGAAAGCCTCCCACGAATCGCGTCCCCAGGCGTAGTCCTCGTTCGCGCCGGCGATGGTCTTCACGTCTGGCTTCATGGCGAGCACGTAGCGGGCCGCGATCACGCTGTCCGAGGCCTGGTTGTTCGACGTGCGGAAAACGTACTTCAGCTGCCTGTCCTCGGTCAGCCGGTGGGTCCCGCAGACGTGGATAATGGTCAGGACCCTCAGCTCCTCGGCCACGGGCGCGAGGGCCAGGCAGTTGGCGCTGGAGGTATAGCCGACGACCGCGTCGACCTTCTCATCCAGGGCCAGACGGCGGAACTCGGTCACCTGCTTGTCGGGCCCACCGCTCTCGTCCAGCATCACCAGCTTGACCCTGACCCCCTTGATCCCGCCTTCCTTGTTCCATTTGTCCACGAGCCACTCGGCGGTGTTCTTTCCAGGGGTGCCGAAGGTGGCCGCCGCCCCCGAAAAGAAGTCGACGAAGCCCAGCTTCAGTTCGGCGGGTGCCCCGGCGGGGCGGGCCTGCGCCGCCAGCATTGCGGGGGCAACCACGACCAGCGCCGCCACCGCGAGAGCGAGCAGGCTCAGCCAGGCGGGCGCTCTTGACGTTGATACCTTGCCCATGTCAGCTCCTCCTTTCTTCGAAGCTCCCGATCCCGTGACCATTCGGCCGCTCCCGCCCATTCCGTCGCTCGTCGAGGAAGCGGCCTCTGAAGCCCAGCGGTCCGTGCCCCCCCTTATACTCCATCGCCCCCGCAACCGCAACCCGGCCGCCAGCCTCTCGACCCTAAAAACGCTCTAAGCGAATGGGTCTGAGCGGAAGTACGTGGGGACGCGGGGTTACGGAACAACGAGTGCGCGAGAAGGCTGCTGGAAAAAACGC
>JACQWB010000067.1 GCA_016209385.1 Candidatus Rokuibacteriota bacterium | reverse complement strand
GTGAACTCCCACGTCACAGGGTTGGGGATAGTAGTCATGTCATTCCCGGGTCCGAGATAGTATAAGGTTCGGAAGGGGGGCGGAGCCCCCCTCCGAGGCTCTAGAGGGTGTCTCCGGTACGGTGGCGGGGCGAGCCCATGGGAGGGCCTGGCATCCGGGGCTCAGCGAGCAGGCTCCGGAGTTTCGCGCGCTGCTCGGGGGAGAGCTGCGCTTTGCCCTGCTCGATCGTGCGGATTCGCGCCAGGCGGAGGTCGACGCGGATGCGCTCGATCTCGCGGAGCTTCGTCTCCACCTGGCCTAGGTCGACGGCGTCGGCGTTGAGGAGGCTCCCGAGCTCCACCTCGGCCACGCGCAGGTCGGCGTCGCGCCGGATGGCCTCGCGCTGGAAGTCGGCCCTCAGCCGCTCCAGGCTCTGAACCTGGTCGGCGGAGAGCCCCAGCTCGTCGCGGTGCCTGAGCATGAGCGTGATGAGCGGGCGCTCGGCGCGCGGCCCCGGGTGCATGAAGTGCTCGCGCCAGCGGCTGCCCAGCCCGTGGAGCTGGCTGGACAGCTCCTCGATGGCCCGGCCCAGTTCCGCATGGGCGGCGGGGGTCGCCGCGCGCGGCTCTGAGCCGGCCGCTGGCGAGGCGAGCATGAGCAGTGGGAGGAAGGCTCCGAGGATCCTGATCCGCATCGCAGTCTCCTTTCCGGGCGCGGGATGAGCCGCTTCCGGCCTGATTGGACGGGCGCCCGGCACGGATATTCGCCTTGGTACCCGGAGCGAGGGTGGCTCCCGCACCGGCTCTCGCCGGCTCGGCGCGCCTGGCGTATGATGGCGGAAGCTCAGCGAAGGATCAAGACTCTGATGATGCCGACGACGAGCCGGGGCGGGGGTGAGGGCGCGGGTCTCGCGGTGAACATCGGGCCCGGCGAGCGGCGCAAGCGGCTTGCGCTGAGCGGCATTATGCTCGGCGTGGGCACAGCGATCGCCGTCGCGCTCGTGGCCGAGGGCGCGGCCCTCGCCTGGCGGATCGCCCTCTTCCTGCCGTTCTGGGCGGCTGCCCTCGGCTTCTTCCAGGCGCGCGGGAAGACGTGAGTCCGCCTGGCGGCGCGCGGGTCGCGCAACATGGACGCCGGCGAGGAGCGCGTTCGGGACGCGGCGGAAGCGATCCGGCTTCGCCGCCAGGCCCGCCGGATCCACATCGAGTCGCTCCTGGCGGCACTCCTGCTGACGGGGCTGTCGCTCCTCCTCCCCCGGTAGGGAACCCGGAGGGGGGCTACGCCCCCCTTCCGGACCTCCCCCAGGATGGGTTGCGCCGGCCGGGTACCCACTCCGTAGGAGTGGGTGGGCGCTCGAACGCGCTTACTCGGACAGGCTCCGAGCCGGCCCCCTCTGTGCTCCCCGATCCGGCGAGGTCCCTTCGTCGCGTCCGTCCGCGGGCGTATACTAAAAGCCCGCGAGCAGGACCGGAGGAGGCGACGGCATGAAGACGCGCATCGAGACCGACAGCATGGGGCCGATGGAGGTCCCCGCGGATCGCTACTGGGGGGCCCAGACTCAGCGATCGCTCCACCACTTCCGGATCGGCAGGGAGCGCTTCCCGCGCGAGCTGATCCGGGCGCTCGGCATCCTCAAGAAGGCCTGCGCCCTGGTGAACCGGGACCTTGGGCTCCTGCCTGAGGACAAGGCGCGCGCCATCGTCCAGGCGGCGGACGAGGTGATCGAGGGGAAGCTCGACGACCACTTCCCGCTCTCGGTCTGGCAGACCGGCAGCGGCACCCAGACCAACATGAACGCCAACGAAGTCATCGCCAACCGCGCCATCGAGCTTCTGGGGGGTCAGCTCGGCTCGAAGAAGCCCGTCCACCCGAACGACGACGTGAACAAGTGTCAATCCTCCAACGATACCTTTCCCACCGCGATGAACGTCGCCGCCGTGGAGCAGCTCCAGGGGCGCCTCGCCCCCGCCGTGCGGCGGCTCAGGGACACGCTCGATAAGAAGGCCCGGGCCTTCGCCGACATCGTCAAGATCGGGCGGACGCACCTCCAAGACGCGGTGCCGCTGACGCTCGGGCAGGAGGTCTCGGGGTGGGTGAGCCAGCTCGACCACGGGCTCCGGCACCTCGAGGCGGCGCTGCCGCACCTCCACGAGCTGGCCATCGGGGGGACCGCCGTGGGGACCGGCCTCAACGCCCATCCGGAGTTCGCCGAGCGCGCGGCGCAGAAGATCGCCGAGCTGACGGGGCAGCCGTGCGTCTCGGCGGAGAACAAGTTCGAGGCCCTGGCCGCCCACGAAGCTCTGGTGGCCGCCCACGGGGCGCTCAAGACCCTCGCCGCGGCCCTCATGAAGATCGCCAACGATGTCCGGTGGCTCGCCTCGGGGCCGCGCTCCGGGCTCGGCGAGATCACGATCCCGGAGAACGAGCCCGGCAGCTCGATCATGCCCGGCAAGGTGAACCCGACCCAGTCGGAAGCGCTCACGATGGTCTGCGCCCAGGTCCTCGGCAACGACGTAGCGGTGAACGTAGGCGGGGCCTCGGGGAACTTCGAGCTGAACGTCTTCAAGCCGCTCATCATTCATAACGTGCTCCAGTCGGTGCGCCTCCTCAAGGATGCCTGCGAGTCCTTCGAGGAACACTGCGCCCGCGGCATCGAGCCGGACCGGGAGCGGATCCGCGAGCACCTGGAGCGGTCGCTGATGCTGGTGACGGCGCTGACACCCGTGATCGGCTACGACCGGGCCGCTGAGATCGCCAAGAAAGCGCACAAGGAAGGGCTCACGCTTAAAGAGGCGGCAGTCGCATTGGGTTATCTCACCGCGGAGCAGTTCGACAAGCACGTGAGGCCCGAGCGCATGGTGAGCCCCCACCTCGGCGGCTAAGTCGGAGGGGGGACCCGCGCGCCTAGGTCTCGCGGAGGACCGCGAACCCGTCGAAGGGCCGACGGCGCCGTTCCGCCGTGCGGCGCTCCGGGTCACGTGAACCGGTGCGCTTCCGTCGGTCTCCGTTGCGCCGGTCCAGGAGGATCCGGACTCCCTGATTCGCGGAGAACTCTTGCCTCAGAACGTCGTAGAGCTCAACCCGGTCTCGACCCACGATGTACAGGTATCGGTTCATCTGGCTCCACCGCCGGTGCCTTCGCCATCGGATACACGGCACCTGGAGCCACGTTAACCGATCCGGTGAGTCGGCTGCCCCCTTGATTCCGGTCCCGATAGCCGGACTGATCTTCGGCCGTGTGCCCGGGCAACGGCAGGCCAGATTCCAGGCGCGTACCGGCCCGACAGCACCAGAGGAGTTCGACTCCTGCGTGCGGCCGGCGCGGATGGTGAGCCCTCAGGTCGGAGAGTGACCAGGTCCGCGCGATCGGCGCGGGCCCTCATTCCCGCCGCGCGCGTCCCGGACTGGCCAGCACGATCGCCAGCGCCGGCAAGACGAGCCCGAGCGCCGCGAACTCCGCCGCTCCCATCGGCTCCCCGAGCACCAGCCCGCTACTCAGCACTCCCACCACGGGGATCCCCAACGTCCCGATCGCCGCGACTCCTGACGGGAGGAGCCGAACCGCCTTGAACCACGCCCAGTGGCAGAGGATGATGCCGATGAGCGTGGCGTAGGCGGTTCCCGCCACGGCGATGAGGCTGAGCTGGGAGAGTGAGGGGAGCGGCTCCAGCAGGAGCTGGCCCAGCACCACCGGCACCGCCCCCAGGCTGACCTGCCAGGCCGTGAGCGCGACGGTCGGCATCGTCCAGCGCCCCTTCTTCACGAGCACGGTGCCCGCGCCCCAGGAGAGCGCGGCGGCCAGCATGAGGAGCGCGCCCACAGGAGTTCTCCACAGCGCCGCGACCTCGGGCCCGATCAGCACCGCGAGGCCGGCGAGACCGAGGAGGAGCGCCAGGATGCGGCCCGGCGTCAGCGGCTCGCGGAGGAGCAGGCGCCCGAGGATGACGGCCCAGAGCGGCATCGTGTAGGCGATGATGACCGCCCGCCCCGCCTGGATCAGGCTGAGCCCGTAGGCGGAGAAGATGTGCCACCCGGTGATGTTGAAGAGCGCGGCGACGAAGAGGGGCCCGCGCTCTTGCGGGGCGACACGTAGCGGGTGACCGCCGGCCCTGGCGATGGTCAGCAGCCCGATCCCTCCGCCCACCAGGCAGACGCTCCGGAACGTCCAGGGCCCGATCTCGTTGAGCGCGAGCTTCATCGCTGGCCAGTTGGTGCCCCACAGGAGGGCGAGCGCGGCCAGCAGGAGGATCCCTGTCGGCAAGACGATGAGACCCGGTAACGCAGCGCCCCCTACTCCTCGTCCACGCTTCCGTCCCACTCGACGGCGATGCCCCGCTGGACTGACTGGGAGGCGGGGCAGCCCTTCTCGTGGACCTCGATGGCCCGGAGCGCGTCCTCCCGCTTGCCCTTGGGCACCTTCACCTTGTAGTGCACCTTGATCTTCGTGATCAGGGGCTTGCCCTCCACGTTCTCGATGAACCCCTCCACCTCGGAGGCGAGCTTGTCGGGCTGGGTCGGGATCTTCCGCGCCGCTAGCGCCCCGGCTAGCGTCCCGGTCATTCACCCGGCCACCGCGGCGATGACGTGGTCGAGGGTGGTCGGGAGCTCCTCCTCCGGCTCCACGCCGTAGAACTTCTTGATCCCGCCGTGGACCCCGTACCTCACGGGCTCCGGGAACGCTTCGATGAAAGCCCTCCGCACCGGTCCCTTGTCCTTCACGATCTTCACCCTGGACACGTGGATCAGCTCGGCCATCACGAATCCTCCTCTCGGATTGACGAGATGGATGGACTATACGGCGTGAAAGCGACAATGACAATGGGGCGCCTGCCCGGTATACTGCGGGGCACGGAGGCAGGCATGGACACCGATCGGTTCGGCAACCGCGTGGACCCACCGCTCCCCTACGCCCGGGGGAAGATTCTCGCGAGCACCGAGGACGACTTTCTCAAGCTCAGGCGCGCGTGGCGGATCATCGCGGATCGCGTGCGCGCGGGAGGCCCGGGCGCCGTGTTCAATTTCTCGGGGCTCGAGCGCTCGCTCCCGCTGGCTGCGGAGGACCTTCCTTTCGCCGACGACGAGCTGGCCCCCGCGCTCTACCTGGATCGTCTCACGGCGCTGGCGCTGGACCACCTGGGCGGCGCCGCCGACCGCCACGACGTCGTGCTTCTGAACCGGATGACCGGCGCGACGCTCGCCACTCACCTGGCCCTCGTCAAGCCCGGTGACGTTGTGCTCGGCGTGTCAGCGAGCCATAGCCATCCCTCCGTGGTCCGAGCTGCAGCCCACGTGGGCGCCAAGTTCGTGGACGCCCCGGATCTCCCGACCTTCGCCGAGGCCTTAGAGCGCGAGGGGCAGGTGGCGCTCGTGGTGCTGACGCGGCTGGCTGTGACCTACGATCTCCTGCCTTTGGACGGAGTCCGCGAGGTGGTCAGGCTCGCTCATGCGCGAAAGGTCCCGGTCTATGTGGACGACGCCGGAGGCGGGCGAGTGGGGCCGGCGATCTTCGCTCAGCCCCGGCTCCTCCAGCTCGGCGTGGACGTGGGGGCCACCGGCCTGGACAAGTACGGGACCATTGGGCCGCGCCTCGGGCTCCTGGCGGGCGAGCGTGCCCTCGTCGCCCGGATCCGCTCCCGCGCCTTCGAGTTCGGGCTCGAGGCGCGGCCGATGCTATACCCGGCAGCGGTGCGATCGCTCGCGCAGTACACCCCGGAGCGCGTCCGGGCCCTGGTGAAGTCCACCAGGCAGGTCGCCGCGGCGCTTCGGTCGGTATTGGGTAGCCGGCTCCACGAGACGCCGGTGACGGCGCAGCTCAGGGCGGAGGACATCCTGGAGCTGGCCCTTGAGCGGGCGGGAGTCAGCGAGCCGCCCGTCGTCCCCTACGAGGCGACAGCGGCGCTTGCCATGCTCCTCCTGGAGGACCACGCCGTCCTCACCGTGCACTTCGCCGGTCTGCCGCCGGGGACGTCCACCCTCCTCTTCAAGTTCATCCCGCCGGAGACGCTGGCGAGGTTCGGCGGCGCCGATGCGCTCGCGAAGGCGGTTGATGGCTCCCTGACCAAGCTGGCGGGCTTGATCGCGGAGCCCGAGAAGATCCGCTCCCTCCTCCTCGGCGACTAGCGCTTACCCCACTACGGTGTCCATGACCGGGGCTGGCTTCTATGCGGCGTGTTTCCGCAAATAGTCGAGGCTTCCAGGCAAATCGCGAATCATTCGAAGGAGCATATCCATGGATGCCGTCTGGACGTTTCGGCCTGCCTCCCACCGCGAGATTGTGTTGCCGCCAAGACGCAGCAGACGTGCGAGTTCAGCCTGAGTGAGACCAAAGCGCTCTCGAATCGAGCGGATGTCGTCCGCCGAGAGAAGCCCGTACTTTGCGCGATAGATCTCGAGCGCTCGCTGTCGGAGTTTTCGCGCATCATGGAATCGCAAGACCACCTCGTGGCATTTCGGACAGCTCAGGTGCGGGGCTTCTGTAACGGTGATCTCCTCGCCGTTCACCGGAAGTTTGAGTCTGCCTCTTTTCTCGTTCATCGCCGCGCCGCATTCAGGGCAAGCATCGTCTGGAAGGACCACACCGCGTCTCGTCCGTTGAACCGACCGGTTAATTGTCTTCATCGCTTTGGTCCTCTTGCTCATGGAAGGAGATGACGACGCAATCGCTGCGGAGAATGACCTTCAGGTACAGGACGATCTCGGCGACTTCATGCCTGAAGACGTACATCCACTCGCCCGTTTTCTTCGAACGGAGACGCTCGACGAAATCGCTCGCGGCCAGGTTCGCCAGTACGTCGCGGGCGTCCTCCTCGTCGAGGCCCATATCGAGACCTGCCAACTCTTTGAGCGCCTTCATGGTGAAGCGCACCTTCCGCTGAGTCGCCAGCTCGCGGATCCTCGCCAGGACCGCCTGGAACCACCGACGAGCCATTCACTCTTTGGTGAAATTATGCGTTTGGTGAGTAGCGACTGTCAAGTCAAAATCAGCGCACGCTGTCGACCGTCGTGCCTCAATAGCCCGACGGCGTCCACCTCCGCGCGGGCACGGGAACGGCTGGGCGCCATCCGCGAGACGAGGTCATGTGGAACAAGAGCCAGAAGGTCGATCGCGGGGGGAGCAAGAAGCAGCGCCGCCGACCCCCGGACGAGCGCAAGCTAAGGCAGGAAGAGGAGCGGAAGAAAGCACCCATCAAAGAGCTAGAGGAGCTTGAGACTCAGGTCCGTGTGCGTCCCATCGAAGCCGGGCGGATCAAGCAGGAGCTCAAAGCCCGAACCGGTGACGCCTGCTATCCCGGCAGGTCCCACAAGCCCGTCAGATGCTGCGAAAGCTATTGGTAGATCGGATAGAATTCGAGTCCTTTGATGAGGGCGGACAGCGCGGGTACCGCTTCACTGGGCAGGGTACATACGGCGCTCCTCCGGCTTTATGCAAATCGGCTCTCCGGCCCGGCAGCGCGAGTCAGCGGGGAGACTGGCGTGGTCTCGACCACGCGCAGAACGGCAGCCGCATCCACCCGACGCCGGAACCTGACGACCAGCGCCCCTGGGGGGAAATCGGCTTCGGCACAGTTCCGGTCCTCGTCGATGCAGAGGATCAGGTTGGCCAGGCGAGCGCTCCGATACAGCGCGAGTTTCCGCGCCACATAGTCGGGCGTCCAGAAACCCACGATCTCCAGGAGCCACTGGCGCCCCGGGTTGGAACGATGCTGGAGGGCGAAGTCGGGGAAGATCATGGTGCCCCCCGCAGTTATCGGCTCCGGCTCGCGAATCACATCCCACGCCGGGGCGAGCCGTCGGAACTCGCGAGCGAAGCGCTCCTCGAGGTGGCTGTCGTATCGACGCGGCGCGCTCGCCGGAAAGATCGGATCGCCCGTCCCGAGTTGCAGGGTGAGGCGGCGCCCATGGAAGACGCATTCCGCCCGCAGGCGGAAGCGTGGACACCACGCTAGCAGAGGCACGAGTTCACCGAGCGCCCGTCCATAGAGCCCGGTGTTGCGAAACAGCGCAAACGGCCCCGAGAGTTCCAATATGGCATCAGTGGTGCCCGATCGGTCGGCGACGGCACAGATCAGTCCTCGCCACTTCGCTTGGCGAACGAGGGCCCGCGTGTTCCCCTCGACTTCGATCCTGACCGCGGTCGCGCTGAAGAGGAGCGCCTGAACCAGCGCGAGGTTGCACCGTAGCGCCAGTTCGATCGCCGACAAAGACTGCGCGGGTGCACCGACCAGCCGTTCGCCGGGCAGGTCACCGAACAGCGAATCTTGCAGGTTCTCTGGGGTCACCCCCAGGGAGGCGGCAACCGTGGACAGGACGGTGTGTGGAGGGGCCGGAGTCCGGGCCGCCTCCGCGAAGACGAGCGCCCGAGCCCGTCTGGGCGGCACCGCCGTCTTCCGATGGCTGGGGCGGAGCCTCGCCAGAACCTGAATGGCTAGTCTCAGCTTCCTGGGGGGACTCTCGCACGGCAGCGGCTCGCGCAGCCGGGCGTCCAGCTCGCGCTGGGGCCTTCCGATGAACCGCTCGTGCTCATCGAGGAGAGTCCGCAGCCAGGGGTGATCGTGCTCCCCGAGGAAGTGAGGCACCACAAGGGCCCCGGCCACGCTATAGCTGAGCAGATGGTCGGGCAACAAGGCCCTGGCGTCTCCTGCGCGCCTGACCGACTTCGATCGTGTTTCGTGTCACGAGCTCATACACGACGGCACGCTTGCCCTCACCCGGCCGCAGCAACCGGCCAACTCGCTGCACGTGCTCGCGCTCCCCGAGGGCACCGCCCACGATCACCGCGACATCGGCGTCGGGAACGTCGAGCCCTTCGTTGAGCACCCGTGCCGACACGAGCGTCCGGATGTCACCGCGGCGGAAGCGCTCGAGCACATCATCGCGCTCTTGACGGCCGATGTCGCAGGTCAGAGGCATGACGAGGTGCTGCCGCGCAATCGCATATGCCGTTTCGTTGTCCGCGGTGAAGATCAGCACCCTGGAATAGCGGTGGCGTCCAAGCAGAGCTTCCAATGCTCGCCGCTTCGCATGTGTGAAACCAAGAAGCCGTCGCATCTGGCGCCACGCCGACAACGCGCGCCGGCCCTCGGCGGTACCGGCGGAGTGGCGGGTGAAGTCGGCCCAGCTGGCGTCCGGCGCCATCCGACGGAAGTCCGCGTACGCGCCGTTGAACAGTGCAGCCAAGCCCGTGTAAGCGGAACGTTCCTCGGGAGTGAGGTCCAGGTACAGCGTGATCGCGTCGAAGCTGGCGAGAAACCCCCCGGCGAGGTCAGCGACGGCGAGCTCGAAAACGGTCGGTCCCACGAGCTCGGCGAGGCGAGCCGCTGCGCCGGCGTCGCGCGGCGGCGTTGCCGTGAGGCCGAGGCGAGCATCGGCGACTGTCATCTCCAGGGCTTCATCGCGAAGCCCAGCTCCGAAGTGATGGACTTCGTCCACGATGAGGAGGTCGAACCGATCCCCGAGCTGGTCCATGTGCCGGTACGCGCTCTCGAAGGTGGCTACCGTCAGTGGCGCTAGCTGGCGCACGCCGTCGCCATAGCACCCGACAGCGCCCCCGTAGACGACCCTGATCTCCCGAAGCCATTGATCGAGCAGTACGCGGGTCGGGACCAGACACAACGCGCTCAGCCGCGTCCGGTGCATGGCGGCCAGGGCGAGCCGGGTCTTACCGCTCCCGGTCGGGAGGGCGACGACGCCGCGGCGGTGCCCCAGCTCCCAGGCGGACAGGGCAGCCTCCTGGTAGGGCCGGAGGTCAACGTCGGACCACGCCTCCTGCATCGGGCGAAGAGGCGAAGTGATGTCCTGGAATTGGGCACTGCCCTCGAGGAGCCAGCGCTTGAGGGCGGGGTACCTGCTGGCGGGCGCCCGATGGGCGTGTACTCGAGGGTCCCAGAGAACGCCCGGCGCCTCGGCAAGGTTGAGCTCCTTCGGCGGATCGGTCAGCAAGATGGTACCTCGGTCGAATCGCAGCTTCATGACCAGCCCGTCACTGGGATCCCAGCTCCTGGCGCGCTCCTACCGGTCACGTGGCAGCACGCCACGCCCTTTGATACTGCGAGTGACGACCCGCGCCAATGCCCAAAGATGGATACACGGCATCAAGGCCGGCGCCGGTCTCGGGCACGGCCAGGACGGTGGCTCGGGTCGCAGGCGCACTCCGGATTTCCATGTGGTTCGCCAGGCACGAGGATCTCGACCAGGTGTATGCGCGGACCGCGGTCCGGCCCCGAGTTTGAGGAAGTTTGGGAGAGACTTCCCGTCAATCCCGTCGCGCGCCTCGCCCTGCTCGGGCACGCGAGGATAGACCGGGTAGCGGTGGAGAACTCGCGGTTACTTGATGGCGCCGACGGTGAAGCCGGCGATGAAGCGGTCGACGAAGAAGTTGTAGAGGATGGCGATGGGGACGCTGCTGATGAAGCACCCCGCCATGATGGAGCCCCAGAAGTAGACATCGCCGTGGACCAGGAAGGTCGGCACGCCGACGCTCACCGTGTAGTTCCGGGCGGCGGCGACGAAGGTCAGGGCGTAGACGAACTCCTGGGTGACGAGGGTGAAGGTGAAGATGACGACGGTGAGGAGGCCGGCCAGGGAGATGGGGACGACGACCTTCAGGAAGGCGCCGAGGCGGCTGTAGCCGTCGATCATGGCGGCCTCCTCGATGTCGCGGGGCACGGCCTTGAAG
>JACQWB010000066.1 GCA_016209385.1 Candidatus Rokuibacteriota bacterium | reverse complement strand
TTCTTCCGCTCCTCGTTCCCCTGGTTGGTCCTGATGGTGAACGCGAACGGCCTGCCATCCTTCTCCAGGATGCCGTCGCCGTCCGTATCCTTCCAGCCGGCCTCCGCGAGGAGGGCGCGCGCCTTCGCGGGGTCGTAGGAGAAGCGCATCACGTTCGGGTTGTGGGCCCAGGTCCCGGGCTTGTAGGGACCCGTCGCCTCCCGGGCCAGCCCGAGGACCACCCCGTCGATGATCTCCTGCTTGTTGATCGCGTGGGCAAAGGCCTGGCGCACCCGCCGATCGGCGAACCGCGGATCCTTCAGGTTGAAGCCGAAGTAGGTGTACGCGTTCGCCGGGTACTGGTACTTGGTGTACGCCTTGCGGAAGGCCGGGTACCCGGTCTGGCGCTGGAACTGGATGGCCGTGAGCCCGGCGAAGTCCACGCCCTTGGCCTTGAGCTCCAGGAAAATCGTGGCCTGGCTCGGGATGATCCGGTACACGACGCGGGAGAGGTAAGGGCGGCCCTCGAAGTAGTCGGGGTTGGCCACGACGACGATCTTCTCCCCGCTCTTCCACTCCACGAAGCGATAGGGCCCCGCGCCGACGGGCCGACGGTTCTGGGGAGCCTCGCGGAGCCGACCCTCGACGACGTAGCGCTCAAGGAGGTGCTTGGGGAGCATGTAAATGCCCCAGCTCTCGAGGGCCTGGGCGTAGGGCTTCGGGTACATGACCCGCACGGTGTAAGGATCCAGGACCTCCAGGGACTGGACGGCGAGGAAGTCCTCTTTGTAAGCGGTGGGAGTCTTCGGGTGGATCATCGTCTCGTACGTGAAGCGGACGTCCTCGGCCGTGAAGGGATGGCCGTCGTGCCACTTCGCGTCCTTCCTGAGGCGGAAGGTCAGCGTGAGGCAGTCCTTCGACACCTCCCAGGACTCGGCCAGGCTCGGGACCAGGTTGAAGTCCTTGTCCCGCTTCATCAGACCGCTGTAGATGAGCCCCCCCACCTCGTGGGACGCGCTGTCGGTCGTGATGTTGGGGATCAGGCCCTGGATGTCGCCGATCGAGGCCTGGATGAACGTATCCCCGTAGACAGGCGCCGCGGCCGCCTCGCTCCGGCCATCGGCTCCGCCCTCCACTTCGATCCCACAGGCGGTCAGCCCCGCCAGGGCGGCCGAGAGGAGGAGCGCAGCCGGGGTTCGCGCGAGCGGGGCTCTCACTTGGTCTTGGCGGGCGCCGGCGTCGCGGGCTGCTCCACCGGGGCCGTCTCCTTCATGATCGAGCCGGCGCGCTTGGAGGCCAGCAACGCCAGGCTGAAGGAAGTCAGGATGAACACAATGGCCACGCCCGTCGTGATCTTGCCGAGGAGCGTCGGGGTCCCCATGGAGCCGAACACCGCCTGGCTCCCGCCGCCGCCAAAGGCCGAGCCGATGTCGGCGCCCTTACCGCTCTGGAGGAGCACAATCCCGATGATCGCGAGGCTCACGAACACATGAAGGATCACGAGGAGCGTGTACACGGATGTCTCACTCCTTTGCCGCGGCGGCGCCCCTGGCCGACCGCTTCACGATGGTGACGAAGGCCGCCGCCTGGAGGCTGGCCCCGCCGACGAGGGTTCCGTCGATTTCGGGATCCTGGATCAGCGGAGCCACATTGTCCGGCTTCACGCTCCCGCCGTAGAGGATCCGGACCGCCTGGGCGACCTCCTTGGAAGCGAGTTCTGAAAGCAAGCCGCGGAGATAGCCGTGAACCTCCGCCGCTTGACCGGGCGCCGCGTTGACCCCGGTCCCAATGGCCCACACAGGCTCATAGGCCAGGATACACCGACCGATGCCCTCAGGTGAACACCCCGCCAGGCCGCCGCGGAGCTGCCCCTCCACGACGTGGAAGGTCAGCCCCTGCCGCCGCTCGTCCGCGGTCTCCCCTACGCAGAGGAGCGGCGTGAGCCCGTGCGCGAGAACCGCCTGGAGCTTCCGGTTGATCTGGCCATCCTGCTCGCCCAGGTGCTGCCGTCGCTCGGAGTGGCCGAGGATGACCAGCCGGCATCCCAGATCCGCCAGCATGCCAGGCGACACCTCGCCGGTAAAGGCTCCGCTCGCCTCCCAGTGGCAGTTTTGAGCGCCGAGCCCGATCGTCGATCCCGCCAGGACCTCAGCCACCGCCGCGAGCGCGGTGAACGGCGGACAAAGCACCACCTCCACGCCCCGCGTTCGCCTGAGTCCTTCCCTCACGACCGAGGCGAGGGCGCGGGCCTCGGCCAGCGTCCCGTTCATCTTCCAGTTGGCCACCGCCAGTGGCGTGCGCATTTCAGGCCTCTTAGCGGCCTCCCGCCCGGAGGAGGTTGGGCCCGACCAGGATATCAGGCGGGGGGCGAGGCGCCGCGCGGGAAGCGACCGGTGCCGCCACGGCACTAAGCCTCGGTGAGCACGGCGACTCCAGGCAACTCCCGGCCTTCCAGGAACTCCAGAAAGGCGCCGCCGGCTGTGGAGAGGAACCCGATCTTGTCCCCGACGCCTGCCTGGCGGACGGCCGCGGCGGTCTCGCCGCCTCCCACGACGCTGAAGGCGGAGGAGTCGGCCACGGCTCTGGCGAGCCCGAGTGTCCCCGCCGCGAAGGCCGGCTTCTCGAAAACGCCCATCGGCCCGTTCCAGACGACAGTCTTCGCGCGCTCGAGCGTTTCCTTGAAGCGCGCCAGGGTGGTCGGACCGATGTCGAGCGCCATCAGCGCGCGCGGAACCTCGCGGATCCCGACCGTGCGGACCCCGTCCGCGCTCTCCGGGTCGGCCGCCACGACCACGTCCACCGGAAGCCCCACGCGGATCCCGCGGGCCCGCGCCTCGGCCAGCACCTCCAGGGCGGTCTTCACCAGCTCGATCTCCACCAGGGAGCGGCCCACCTCGTGACCCAGGGCGCGGAGAAAGGTGAAGGCCATCGCTCCGCCGATCAGCACGGAGTCGGCCCGAGCGAGGAGATGCCTGATCAGGCCGAGCTTGTCGGACACCTTCGCCCCTCCCAGGATCGCAACCAGCGGGTGGGCGGGGCGGTCCAGGACGCGCTCCAGCGCCGCCAGCTCGCGCTGCATCAGCAGGCCAGCGGCGGCAGGTTTCAGATACCGGGTGATCGCGACGATGGACGCGTGCGCCCGGTGGGATGCGGCGAACGCGTCGTTCACGTAGCAATCCGCCAGACGGGCCAGGGCCTGAGCAAAGGCGGGATCGTTCGCCTCCTCTCCCGGGTCAAAGCGAAGGTTCTCCAGCAGGAGGCACTCCCCTGGCCTGAGGGCCTGCGCCAGCTTTTCGCAAGTCTCCCCCGCGCAGTCCGGTGCCAGCGGCACCGGCCGTCCCAGGAGTTCCTCGAGCCGCCTGGCCACCGGAGCCAGCGAATAGCTGGGATCCGGTTTGCCGCGCGGGCGCCCCAGATGCGAGGCGAGGACCACACCGGCACCACCCTTCAGGCAGTACTCCGCGGTCGGCAGCACGGCGCGGAGGCGGCTGTCGTCGGCTATGTCACCACCGGCGAGCGGAACGTTGAGGTCGGCCCGAAGGAAGACCCGTTTCGCCTGAAGATCCAGCTGCTCGACGCTCAGCTTGGACATGTTCAAAAGAGCCCGGCGGGTCCTGTCCCGGCGAGCAGCCCCACGGTGCTCGCTCCCGCACACGCGTGGCTGTGCAATGCCCGTTTACCACGTAAAGCGTCTAACAATTGTTTCGCGGTGCGCTCCGCGCCGCGGGGCGCCCCGCTCGCCGTGCCACCCGCCGGACTCGGGCTCGGGGCTAGAGCGACTTCGCCATGTACCGGATCAGGTCGCGAATGCGGCAGGAGTATCCCCACTCGTTGTCGTACCAGGCGAGCACCTTGACCAGGCTGTCGCCGATCAGCGCGGTAGAGGGAAGATCGACGATGGCCGAGTGCGGGTTGCCGGTGAAGTCGACCGACACCAGCTCCTCGTCTGTCGTGTCGAGGATCCCTCGGAGCGCACCGGCGGCCGCCTCGCGGAACGCGTCCCTGATGGCCTCGACCGTCGCTGACCGTTCCAGCTCTGCGACGAGGTCGACCACCGACACGTTGGCCGTCGGGACCCGGATGGCGATGCCGTCCAGCTTCCCCTTGAGCTGCGGGAGCACGAGCCCCACCGCGGTCGCCGCACCGGTCGTCGTCGGGATCATGCTGAGCGCGGCCGCCCGCGCCCGCCGGAGGTCCTTGTGGGGGAAATCGTGGACTGGCTGGTCATTGGTGTAAGCGTGGACCGTCGACGCGAACCCCCGCCTGATCCCGAAGCGGTCCACGAGGACCTTGGCCACCGTCGCGAGACAGTTGGTGGTGCAGGAGGCGTTGGACACGAGGTGGTGACGGGCCGGGTCGTACGCGTGCTCGTTGACCCCCAGCACGATCGTCACGTCCGGATCCTTTGCGGGCGCGCTGATCACGACCTTCCGGGCGCCGGCCTTGAGGTGTCGCTCGGTCCCGGCCCGGTCCCGGAAGACCCCCGTGGATTCCACCACCACGTCCACGCCCAGCTCCTTCCACGGGAGCTGGCTCGGGTCCTTCACCGAGAGAACCCGCACCTCCCTGCCGTCCACGAAGATCGCCTCCTTCTTCGTGATGACCTCGGAGGCCAGGACGCCGTGGACGGAGTCGTACTTGAAGAGGTGGGCCAGGGTCTTGGCGTCTGCGAGATCGTTGACCGCCACGACCTGCAGCTCCTCGGTCGCGAGCGCGGCACGCAAGAAGACACGGCCGATCCGCCCGAACCCGTTCACTCCCACTCGTACCGCCATGGCTCGCTCCCTCGCCCGGTGTGTGAGGATCCTGCGGGCGTCCGGACCTCAAATTATAGGGGCGCTGCCCCCCCGGCGCAAGGCGGGAACTACCCGACTCGCGCAACCGTGAAAACCCCGGCGGCGCGGGCCCCGGCATCCAGCAGGACGCGGCAGCATTCCGACACCGTGGCGCCGGTGGTGAAGATGTCGTCGATCAGGAGTACGTGGAGACCCGCGACCGCGCTGGGTCGGCGAACGGCGAAAGCCCCCCGCACGTTGGCTGCGCGCTCCGCGGCCGAGAGCTCCGTCTGCGAGCGCGTCACCCGAACCCGCCTGAGGAGACCCTCCGCCACGGGAATGCCCCAGCGGCGCGAGAGGCGACGGGCCAGGAGCGACGACTGGTTGAAGCCGCGCTCCGCCTGCCGCGCCGGGTGAAGCGGCACCGGGACCAGGCAGTCCACCGTCCGTCGCGGGACCACGACCTCGCCCGTCTCCGCCAGGAGGTCGCCCAGCGGGCGCGCCAGGGTCGCCTTGCCGCCGAACTTGAGCGCGTGGAGCGCCTCCCGGGCTGTGTCGCGGTAGAGGGCCGCGGCGCGCGCGTAGCTGAACCGGGGACGCTGCCGCGCGCAGGCCCCGCAGAGCCCGGCGCCCGCCGCATCCGACCGCCCGGGCAGCGGCGGGACGTCGGAGGAACCCCCTCCCTCTACCGGACCAGCCGCGTCAGCCGCTCGGCCATCGAACGTCCAGAACGGCCGCCCGCAGCAGACGCAGAACGGCGGGAAGAGTCTCGGCAGGCGCTCCCAGCACGACCCGCACAGCGGATCGCGGCGCCCCTCGCCGAGGCGGCAGTGGCAGATCGGGCAGAGCGGGGGGAAGAGCAGGTCAAGGGCAGCGGTCGCCCACTGGCGCCAGCTTGACGAGGGCTCGCCTACGGGGGTCACGAGGGTCACGCTCTGGAGGTGTTCCAGCGCCCGCAGGCGGCGCACCGGTCCTGCCAGTGGGCCTGGGCGGCCCCACAGGCGGAGCAGCGGTGCGGCCAGTCGAAGCCCTGAAGGAGCTGGAGCGCCTTTCGGTACTCCTCGAAGGCCTCCCTCCCCTGGCCCCGACGCTCGTAGATCGCCCCGAGGAAGCCGTGGATCGGAGCGAGGTCGGGGGCCCGCACCTCCACCTTCTGGAACTGGTCCGCCGCCTCGTCCAGCATCTCGAGCTCGAAGTAGACCCGGCCCAGCGCGAACGACAGGGCCAGGTCCTGCGGCACGCGGTCCAGCGCCTCCTGGTAGAGCGCGATCATCTGGCTGGGCTTGCCCTCGGCGCGGTAGGCCTGCTCCAATCGACGCAAGAGGACCGGGACGGGGGCGAGCTCCGCCGCTCGCCTCCAGGCGCGAATCGCCTCCCGCCGGTCGCCAGCGCGTTCCCACGCATCCCCCAGCGCAAGGTGCGCCGGGAGGAACGTCCGATCGGCTTTCAGGGCCTCGGTGAAAAGGCGGCGGGCTTCGCCGAGTCTCCCCTCGCCCATCCCGGCCTTGCCGATCTCGTAGTGGATGCCGGCGAGCCAGACCAGCTCGGCCGGTCGCTCCCGCTCGCCCGCCAGCGAGAGCAGCCGTTCCTGGGTCTCCAGCGCCTCCTCCCACCGTCCCGCCGAGGCCGTGAGTTCGCGGATCGCGCGAAGCGCGGTCGCGTGATCCCGGTCACGCTGGACGATCTGCCGGTAGGTCGCCAGGGCATCCTCGACCCGGCCCATCTGCCGGTAGTCCCCTGCCAGCGCGAGGAGCCCGTGAGTGCGGTCCCCTCCCGTGGCAGCCTGACGGTCGTGGCTCAGCGCGGCCTCGTGGTCTCCCTGGGCGCGAGCGAGCTCGGCCAGGCGCAGATGAGCGTCGGAGTGACCAGGCTCACGGGTCAGGACCGACTCGTAGGCTTCGGCAGCGCTCGAGGTCCGGCCGGCGAGCTGGGCGTCCACGCCCCGGTGGTAGAGGTCGGCAAGGCCTTCGGCGCGGCGGGCCGGGTACCCGCGCAGCGGGTGGGCGATCCGGTAACCACGGAAGGAGCGGCCGAGGTCCCGCAGCAAGACGCCGAAGAGGGTCAGGCAGACGCCCAGGAGGAAGGCCCCGACCGGGAGCGCCATCAGGGGCAGCTCATAGGCGAGGCTCGGGCTGAGCGCGACGCGGACGCGCGAAGGATTGAACGCGGTGAGGTAGGCGACGAGGGCTCCGAAGAGGAGGACGAGCAGGAGGCCGAGGCGGACCGGCATCGCCGACCCCCTAGCTGGCGGCCATCCGCTCCTCTTCCTCGACCGCCCGCTGGCAGCCGATGCAGTAGCGTGCGAAGGGCAGGACCTCCAGTCGCTTCTCGGCGATCGGCTCGCCGCAACGCTCACACGCGCCGAAGGAGCCCTCCTCGATTTTCCGGAGCGCGGTGGTCACTTCCTTGAGCAGCCGGCGGTCGCCGTTGCCGAGCTCGAAAAGGAACTCGCGTGTGTAGGCGGTCGTGGCCTGGTCGCCCAGGTCCTTGATCGAGTCGTCCTCCTGGCCCTTCCCGTAGAGGGCGCTCTTCCCGACCTCTTCGACCAGCTGCCGCTGTTTCTCGACCAGCTTCTTTTTGAAGTAGGCTAGGCGATCTTTCCTCATCGCTTACCTCCTCGCCGAGCTCACCCCTCGGATTGAGGGCCTACCCTACCACGCCCTGTCAAGGAAATCAACCGCGGCTCACCCTTCCACCGAGAGGACGGGAGCGTCCCCCCAGAGGCGCTCGAGCGCGTAGAAGGTCCGCGTCTCCTCCAGGAAGACGTGGACGACCACGTCCCCGTAGTCCAAGAGGAGCCAGCCGCTCTCCGGGACCCCTTCGGTGTGGCGGACGCGCACCCCCCGGGGCTCCAGTGCCTGCTCGATGGCCTCCACGATGGTCTTGATTTGAGTGGTCGACTGCGCGCTGGCCAACAGGAAGAAATCCGCGACCGCGGAGATCCCCTGCAGATCCAACACCACCACACCCTCCGCCTTCTTCTCGAGGGCCGCGCGAGCGCACAGCCGAACCTTGTCCTCAGCCGAAGGCGAGGGCGTCACCCGTCCTCCCGGTAGAGCCGGTGGGCGTGAATGTAGTCGGCCACGGCGTCGGGAACGCGGTAGCGCAGCGACCGCCCCTCCCGCGCGCGGCGGCGAAGCTCCGAGGCCGAGATCGGGAGCGAAACCGCCGAAACCAGAAGGACCCCGCGGGCCGCCTCGGGTCGCGGGCGACCGGCCGACACGCGGATCCAGCCCTCCTGGCCGAGCTCCTGGAGGACCTTCTGCGCCGGGAGCGCATCGGGGTCGAAGACCGACCCCGTCCGCGGCACCACGACCAGCCGGGCGAGGGCGGCGATCCGCTGGGGATCTTTCCACGAGAGAAGGTCCAGAAACGTCTCGGAGCCGAGGAGCAGGAAGAACGTCGTGGCCGCGCCGGCGTCGCGCCGAAAGGTCTCGAGGGTGTCCACGGTGTAAGAGGGGCCGGGGCGGCTCACCTCCACGTCCGAGATGGCAAAGTGCGGGTTCCCCCGGATGGCCAGCTCCGTCATCGCGTACCGGTGCTGGGCCGGGGCGAGCCCCTCCTCCGACTTGTGGGGCGGGCAGCGGGCGGGCACGAAGCGCACCTCGTCGAGCGCCAGGGTTTCCCGGAGCTCGTCCGCAAGGAGCAGGTGCCCGACGTGAATCGGGTTGAACGACCCCCCCAGAACCCCGATGCGCGGCACCGGGGCGCTACTCCCGGACCTGTCCGTCGCCGATCACCACGAACTTCGTCGTGGTCAGTTGCTCGACGCCCACCGGTCCCCGGGCGTGGAGCTTGGAGGTGGAAATCCCCATCTCCGCCCCCATCCCGAACTGGCCCCCGTCCACGAGCCGCGTCGAGGCGTTGACCAGCACGGCCGCCGCGTCCACTTCGCGGGTGAACCGCCGCGCGCGACCGTAGTGGGACGTCACGATCGCCTCGGCGAGGCCCGAGCCGTGCTGCCGGATGTGCCCCACCGCGTCCTCGATGCTGTCCACGACCCGCACCGAGAGGATCAGGTCGAGGTATTCCGCGTCCCAGTCCTCCACCGTGGCCTGCCGGGCACCGGGAACGAGAGCGCAGGTGCGCGGGCATCCGCGGAGCTCGACGCCGGCCTCCTCCAGACGCTTCACCGCGACGGGAAGGAAGCGCTCCGCGATCGCCTGGTGGACCAGGAGCGTCTCCATGGCGTTGCAGACGCTCGGCCGCTGGGCTTTGGCGTTGACCGCGATCTCGACGGCCATACCGAGGTCGGCGTCTTCGTCCACGTAGACGTGGCAGAGCCCCTTGTCGTGCTTGAGGACCGGCACGGTGGCCTCTTTGGTCACCAGCCGGACGAACTCTTCGCCGCCGCGCGGGATGATCAGGTCCACGTAGCGGTCCAGGGTCAGGAGGGCCATGACGGCCTCACGGTCCTCGGTGTCGATGAACTGGAGCGCCTCCGGAGGTACCCCGGACTTCTCCAGGGCCTTGCTCAGCACGCTCACGATCATCGAGTTCGACTCGATGGCCTCGCTCCCGCCCCTGAGGACCACCGCGTTGCCGGACTTGACCGCGAGCCCCGCGGCGTCGGCGGTGACGTTGGGGCGCGACTCGTAGATGAAGCCGATCACCCCCAGGGGGACGCGCACCCGGCTGATCTCGAGCCCGTTCGGGCGCCGCCAGGCATCCACGACCTTGCCCACCGGGTCGGGGAGCTGGGCGATCTGCCTGAGCCCCTGAGCCATCTCCTCGATCCGCCCCTCGGTCAGGGTGAGCCGGTCGAGGAACGCGCGGGTGTGGCCACGGGCCCGCGCCCGCTCCAGATCGGCCCGGTTGGCCTCGATGAGCGTCTCCACCTTCTCGTCGAGACCCCGCGCCATCTGGACGAGCGCGTCGTCCTTCACCCGCGTCGGGCAGAGCCCCAGCACCCGCCCCGCTTCCCTGGCTGCCCGCGCCTTGGCTTCCACTAACTGCCGGATCGCCATACTCGTATCCATCCTACGCCTCTCCGCTCCTCGCGCCGCCCTGTGCCTTACCGCGCGCTAGAGGCCGGTCCGAGTAATGCTTCTTCGAGCGCCGGCTTCGCCGGCGCAATTGACTCGGGCCTCGCCTCGTGGCTGTCACTTACTCGGGTCTCGCCTCGCCGCTGGCGCAGGCGATGAAGCTGCCTACGCCGAAGCGCCTCGGCTCGATCTGCCACGCCTGCGGCTCGTCGGCAGCCCCTCGGCTCGAACCACCATTCCTGGGGGA
>JACQWB010000065.1 GCA_016209385.1 Candidatus Rokuibacteriota bacterium | reverse complement strand
AGGAGCTTTCCCTTGTCGTACCAGGTGCCCTTACAGCTTGGACAGAAATCCACCACGATCCCTCCGGGGGTGGAAATCTCGTGCAGCTGCGTCAGGCACCTTGGGCAATTCATCACAATCTCTTGGAACTTATTGTGCTCTTCCACCGCGTCATGCAACCTCGGTATAGATGCCGGCTACTTGGAGTGTTTCGTGCACCTAACGTTCATGGTGAGCGGCCGGTCGCTCTGGACCGGTCCGCTCGACCATGTTGTTGGGCGGCACGTCGCACTACCTCCTGGGCGAGTTCGAACATGAAGCTCGCCTTTCCTGGAATCGCGAACAGCAATCCATCGACACCGAGCTCGCGCCGACCATAGACGTGAGATAAAACGTCCGGCTTTCTGCCACGCGGCTGGCGCTCGGTCTTTATGCACGTCCACGCGATCGGTTGAATCCCGCTCGGCTCAGGGTAGAACTGGCGGACCTCAGCCCTCAGGGCCGCAACTTCACGCCGCGTTGGCTGGGGGACGCCGCGACCACGCAACGGAACCCAGTTTGTCCCGGCAGCAAGGGTGGTACGCCCAAACGGGACGAGAGCTACCAGCTCAGCCATCCCAGCCCTCCGCGACCTTCCAGCAGCTCACGCGGTGCCCTTCCCCCGCGGCGACCTCAGGCGGGTACGCCTCGCGGCACACGTCGCGCGCATGGCTACACCGCGGCGCGAACGGACACCCGGGGGGGAGGTCGTAGAGCAGCGGGGGCTGCCCGTCGATGGAGGCGAGCCGCTCGACCCGGCTCTCGATCGGCGGCACGGAGTTGAGCAGCGCGGCGGTGTAGGGATGCCGGGGACGGGTGAAGAGCTCGCGGACGCCGGCACTCTCGACGATCCTTCCCGCATACATCACCGCCACGCGATCGCACATCTTCGCCACGATCCCGAAATCGTGCGTGATGAAGATGAGCGAGAGACCCAGGTCTTCCTGGAGCCGCTTCAACAGCCGCAGGTACTGGGCCTGGATCGTGACGTCGAGCGACGTGGTGGGCTCATCGGCGATCAGGATCGCGGGCCGGCAGGCGAGGGCGATCGCCCCCACGACGCGCTGGCGCATTCCCCCGCTCAGCTGATGCGGGTACGATCGCAGGCGGAGCTCAGGCGACGGGATCTTCACCAGCCCGAGCATTTCCCGGGCGCGGTCCCAGAGCCGCCGGCCCTCGAGGCGCTGGTGGATGCGAAGGGCTTCGGTGATCTGCTCGCCGACGCTGAAGACGGGGTTGAGGGAGCTCATCGGATCCTGAAGGATCATCGAGATCCGGCTGCCGCGGATCTTGCGCAGCTCGCGCTCGCTCTTCTTGAGGAGATCCTCTCCCTCGAGGAGGATCTCGCCCCCGACGATCCGCCCCGGCCGAGGGACCAGGCGCAGAATCGACAGGGCGGTGACGGTCTTGCCGCAGCCCGACTCGCCGACGATGCCCAGGGTCTCCCCCTCGGACAAGGAGAAGCTCACCCCGTCGACCGCCTTCACCACTCCCCAGCGGGTGAAGAAGGAGGTGCGGAGATCCTTCACTTCGAGCAGGACGCGACCCATGGCGGTGGGCGCCGTCAGACCTGGCGGAGCTTCGGATCGAGCCGATCCCTCAGCCAATCTCCCAGGAGATTCAGCGTGAGCACGGTCAGGAGAATGGCGAGGCCCGGGAAAAACGACACCCACCAGGCGGACACGATCAAGGCTCGCCCCGTGGCGACCATCAGTCCCCAGGCCGGTGTCGGCGGGGGGATCCCCACGCCCAGGAAGCTCAAGGTTCCCTCCAACAGGATCACATAGCCGACCTGGAGGGTTCCCAGCACGATCAGCGTGTTCAGCACGTTCGGCAGGATGTGGCCGAACATGATCCGCAGATGCGAGCAGCCGGCGATCCGGGCCTGCGCGACGAAATCGCGCTCCCTCACGCTCAGGACCTCCCCCCGCACCTGGCGGGCGTACCGGGCCCACAGGAGGAGGGCGACGATCAGGATCACGGTCCGGAAGCTGGGCCCGACCACCACCGCCAGGACCAGCGCGAGGAGGATGGTCGGCAGCGAGAACGCGATGTCCACGACCCGCATGATCAGCGCGTCGGTCCATCCGCCGAAGTAGCCGGCGATGAGCCCGAGCACCGTGCCGATGGTGCCGCCGATGAAGATCGCGACGAGGGAGACGGAGAGCGAGACCCTGGCACCGAAGATCATCCGGCTCAGCATGTCCCGGCCCAGCGGGTCCGTCCCGAGCGGATACTCCCAGCTCCCGCCCGCGAGCCAGCCCGGGGGCTTCAGCTTGTGCGCCAGGCGGCCCGCCAGCGGATCGTGAGGCGCGAGCCAGGGCGCGAAGACGGCCGGGAGCACCAGGATCAACAGGAGGATCACCAGGAAGACCACCGGCACCGCCCGCCGGCCGCCCAGCCTGCGGGCGCCGGTCAGCGGCACACCTTCCGTCGTCCGCGCCGTGGCGATCGCCATCGGTTCCTCGCTACTCCCGGTAGCGGATTCGCGGGTCGATGTAGACGTAGAGCACATCGACCACCAGGTTGATGACCACGAACTTCGCCGCGTAGATCAGCACGATCGTCTGCACCAACGGGTAGTCGCGGTATCGCACCGCGTCGATCGCCAGGAGGCCGATCCCCGGCCACGAAAAGACCGTCTCGATCACCACGGAGCCGGTCAGGAGGACGGCGACGACGAAGCCGATATAGGTCAGGGGCGGGATCGCCGCGTTCCTGAGGCAGTGCTTCCAGACCACGCCCCGCTCGGCGACCCCCTTGATCCGGGCGAGCTTGACATACTCGCTGTCCATGACGTCGAGCATGGCCGAGCGGACGAGCCGCATGACGGCGGCGACCTGGTACCAGCCGAGCGCGATGGCCGGCAGGATGTAGTGCTCCGGGCCACCCCGGCCGGAGGCGGGGAGCCAGCCCAGCATGACGGCGAATACCCAGATCAGGACGATCCCCAGCCAGAAGCTCGGCATCGATTGCCCGAGCAGCGCGATCACCTTGCCCCCGTAGTCGAGGGCGCTGTCCCGCCGGACCGCCGAGAGCACCCCGATGGGCAGCGCGATCAGCAAGCTGACAGCGATGGAAGCCCCGGCTAGCTGGAGCGTGGCGGGCAGCCGCTCCAGGACGAGTGCGATGGTCGGCTGGCGGAGCCGGATCGACCGCCCCATGTCACCACGGAGGGCGTTGCCGAGGAAAGTCAGGTACTGAACGGGAAGAGGCTTGTCCAGCCCCCAGTGCCGGGCTGCCGACGCGTAGTCCTCGGCCGTGGCTTCCTCGGGCAGCATGATGTGGAGGGGATCACCGGACAACCTGGCCAGCAGGAAGACGATCAGGGAGATGACGAGGAGCGTGAGCGCTCCCTGCAGGACCCGCTGGACGAGATACCGCTCCACCCTGTGCCTCGGCCTCAGCCCGGCGGACTCACGCAGCGGTCGTCGCGTCGTTACCGCTTCTGGGCATACTCCAGGTGGGTGAAGCCGTAGTAGCCCGTGGTCTTCCACTCACCCACCTTCTTCTGATTGATGCCGAACAGAGGATAGAGGTCGACCAGCGGCACCACGTGATAGCCCGAATAGAGGATGTCGCCGATGGCGCGGATCACCTTTCCGCGCTCGACGGGGTCGGCGGTTCGGCCCAGGCGCGCCCAGAGATCCTGGATCTCGGGCAGCTCCACGCCGCCCACGATGCCGTCGGCGCCGTAGAAGATCGCCATCTGCCCCTCTGGAACCGGCGGGATCCCCGTGCGATGAACGAAGCCGATGCCGGCGAGCTTCCGGGCTCTCGCGTCCGGCCTGAGCCCGGCCGCGTACTCCACCAGCTTCAGCTCCAGCTTCACCCCGATCTTCGCGAGGTCGATCTGGAGCGCCTCGGACACGGAGGTCAACTCGGGCACCCCGCTCAGGAGGTACGCGCGCCACTCCGCGGTGAACCCGTTGGGATAGCCGGCCTCGGCCAGGAGCTGCTTGGCCCGGGCGAGGTCGTGCGGATACGGCTTCCAGGCTGGATTGTTGTACTCCTTCACCCAGGACGGGATGATGGGCACCGTCCCCGCCTCGGCCTCGCCCAGAAAGAGGTGCTCGACGATGGCGCGGCGGTTCACCGCCAGGTTGATCGCCTCGCGGACGCGCTTGTCAAGCCACGGGACCTTGGGATTGTAGGTGGGGCGCTCCTTCAAGTACTGCCCGCCCAGGAGGCCGAAGACCACGACGCCCGGCCAGAGGGACCGGCGGGCCTCGTACCCCGCCGCCTGGACCTCCTTTTTCAGGCTCCGGGGCAGCTCGATGATGTCCGCGTCTCCGGTGCGGAGCATCGCGACCCGCGTGGAATCCTCGGGCACAAACTTGATAACCAGCTCCTTGAACTGGGGGACGACCCGCCAGTGCTTGTCGAGGGCCCGGAAGCGCATGAACTCGCCCTTGCGCCACTCGACCAGCTCGTAGGGCCCGGTGCCGATCGGTTTCTGGCTGGCTTTCTCAACTCCGACGGTCTCCATGTACTTCTTGGAGAGGATCTGCACCTCGCGCGCGTTCGAAAGCTCGAAGAGCAAGTCCGGCGAGCTCGCTTTCAGGTGGAGGCGGACGGTATGGGGATCGACCACCTCGATCCGGTCGATGAGCTTGCGCCAGAAGGCGGTGGTGCTGGCGAGGGAGTCTTTCCCGTAGAGAAGCTCCAGGGAAAATTTCACGTCCTCGGCCGTCACGTCCCCCAAGCCGCCGTGGAAGGGGACGCCCTTGCGCAGGAAGAAGGTCCAGGTCTTGGCGTCGGCAGACATCTGCCAGCGCTCGGCGAGCATGGGCTTGGTGTAGTCCCACGCGACCGCGTCCACCTGCACCAAGTGCTCAGCCATGGGCCGCGTGAGCAACTTCGAGGACTGCGCACCCAGATGGGGCAGGGTCACCTCGTGGATCGGCGGGGCGCCCGCCACGACCAACGTCTGGGCCGATGCCCGCACGGCAGCGGTCCAATCCACGAGCATGGTCAGGCCAACCAGCAGGCACAGGCCTGTCAGCCTTCGGTACACCGTCGCTTTCATCTTTGCTCTCCTCCCGTGCCGGAAGCCTCGGGTGCAGGCCTCCGACACCCCTCATGAGTCTGACGAGTCACGCCACGGCTCCCGCGCGACGGAGCGCCGCGATTGTTTCAGCGTCATAGCCGAGGAGGCCGGAGAGCACCTCCTCGGTGTGCTGGCCCGGCGTCGGCACCGGGCCAAGGCGCCCTGGGCTCTTCGAGAACTTGATCGTCAGGCCCGGCACGTACATCTCGCCCGCGACCGGGTCGTCTTCCTCTCCGCGATCAGCGAGTGCGCACCTTGACGCCGGCGCGCTCTTCCTGAAGCATGAACGGCGCAGCAAAGTCCCTCTCGCCCCACCCCCGGGCTATCGCCTCGACCAGGGTCTGCTCGGCGAGCGCCGCCATCGCCATCGGCACGTTGTATTCCCGCGCGAGCCCGGTAGCCAGCCCCAGGTCTTTCCGGGCCAGGCGCAGCGCGAAGCGGACCGTGTCGAAGTCTCCCTTGAAGACGATCTCGGGCAGCACCTGGGTCAGGAGTAAACCCTGGCCGAACGCCCCACCCTTGACCGCCTCGAGGAGCGCTTCCGGACGCACGCCGGCTTTGACGCCCAGCGTGAACCCTTCCGCGACCACCATGCGGGTGCAGATGCCGATCAAATTGTGGACGAGCTTGGCGATCGTCCCGCAGCCGATGCCGCCCATGTGGCTGACCTTGTCGCCGATGGCCTCCAGGACGGGCTTGAGCTGGCGGAACAGCTCCTCGTCGCCGCCGACCATCACCTGGAGCGTGCCGCGCTCAGCGCCGGTGACCCCGCCGCTTACCGGGGCGTCGAGGACATGGATCCCCCGCTCCTTGAAGACGGCGTGGATGCGGCGGATCAGGCTGGGCGAGCTGGTCGAGAGATCGGCGTAGATCACTCCCTTGCTCGCGCCGTGGAGGATCCCGTCCGTCCCCATGGCGACCGCCTCTACCTCAGCCGGGCCCGGGAGCGACGTCAGAATCAGCTCTGCCCCCTGGGCGACGACGCGAGCGCTCTCCCCCCACCTCGCGCCCCGCTCCAGGTGAGGGGCCGCGGCCGCGCGCCTCACGTCATGCACCACGAGCGCGTGGCCGGCTTTCATGAGGTTCAGCGCCATCGGTCCGCCCATGTTCCCCAATCCGATGAACCCGATGCGCATGACGCCCTCCCCTCAAACCCCGGTCAGCCCCACGGGCGCCGGTGCCTTGAAGCGCGGGTCAATGTGGTTGAGCCAGAGGTCCGGCGGCTCCACCACATGCATGTCGGAGTCGGTGACCTTGAACCCCTGCTTGGCCATGGCGTGACCTCCCGTGTCGCCGAGACCCGCTACTCGCGCGGGCTCGGGATCCCGGTACCCGCCATGATACCGCCGTCGGCGACGATGGCGGCGCCGGTGATAAACGACGCCTCGTCGGAGGCGAGAAAGCAGACCACCGCGGCGATCTCCTCGGGCCCGCCGAGGCGGCCGAGCGGGTGCGCCTTCTCCAGCCGCTCACGAAAGCGCCGGCCCTGCTCGGGAGTCAGCGCCGACCGGCCGGCGTGGGCCGTACGCCAGTGCGGCACGGGCGCGTTGTCGCCCAGGAGCGAGCCCAGGAGCGGCGTTTGGATCCCGCCGGGACAGATGCAGTTGACCCGGATCCGGTGGCGCGCGAACTCGAGCGCGGCCGTGCGCGTCAGGTTCACCACGGCCGCCTTCGCCGCGTTGTACGCCGCAAGCCCGAAGTCGCCGGCCAGGCCGGAGATCGAGGCGGTGTTGACGATCGCCCCACCGCCCTGGGCGCGCATGACTGGCAGCGCATGCCTCATCCCGAGGAAGGTTGCCGTCAGGTTCACCGCGAGGGTCCGGTTCCACCCCTCGAGAGTCAGGTGCTCGATCTGCCCGATCTCCACTAGCGTCGCGTTGTTGTGCAGGATGTCGAGACGGCCAAACGCGTCCACGGCGCGCGCGATCATCGCCTCGACCTCGCGCGACTCCGAGACATCCGCGCACACGGCAAGGGCCGTGCCGCGGGCGCCTCCGATCTCGTCGGCGACCTGCTTCGCGCCGGCCTCGTTGATGTCGGCGACGACGACCCGGGCCCCCTCTTGCGCGAAGCGGCGCGCCGTTGCCGCCCCGATCCCGGACGCCCCGCCTGTGATCAGCGCGACCTTCCCGTCGAACCGGCCCGCCATTTGCGCGCCTCACCTCGAGCTTCGAAGCACCCGGCCGGGAAGGCGACCGGTGGGCTCGCCGCCACGCCGAACCGCGGCCACGTGGGTGTCAAGGCTCTCATGCCGGCCAAAGTGGTAGAGGGTCCCCTTGAGCAAGCCCGCCTCGTCGGCGATGTCCTGGGGTGGCGGCGTGGTACCCCTTGGCCGTGAAGACCCCGGCGGCCCTGACGATCTCCGTCTGGCGGGAGCGCACGGTTGACCAACCGTTTGGTGAGCGACGCTAGCACGGGCGAAAATCGCCTGTCAACGGCCAAAGGGAGGCGACGACCGGGGCGATCCGGCCCTCCGCCGTGCTGGCAACGCGGAGAGCGGCTTGAAGGGACCGAGGTTTTTGCTGGCGGATCCGGCGCAGATACGGTAGAAACAAGACTGCGAGGGCCTATGACGGAGCCTACCCGCCCCATGCTCGGCGATATCGTGGAGCTCTCAATCGTCGTGAGGGATCTCGCGGCTGCCATCGAGCGATTCACGCGGCTCTTCGGCTTGAAGGTGCACCGTCGGGGCGAGTCGAAAGAATTCGGGTTCAAGAACGCGATCCTGCCGACGGGGATCGGTCACATCGAGCTGCTGGAACCCACAGACCCCACGAAGGCGGCCGGCCGTTTCCTCGAAAAACACGGGGAGGGCGTGTACCTGGTCGGGTTCGAGGTCAAGGACATCCCCGGCGCCGTCGCGTACCTGCGCGACCAGGGTGTCCGGGTCGATCACCGGCGACCGGACATGGCCTGGATCCATCCGCGAGACACCCACGGACTGTTCATCGAGCTGCGCAAGCGCGAGCAGTACGGGACGTAGCGCCGTCGAGCCCGCTTCCCCTGCCATGCACCCGTTCGGTTTCGAACTCTGCGAGCTGCCTCCGCAGGCGGAGAGCCTTCGGTCGGAGGTGCGCGAGTTCCTGCGGGCGGAGCTGGGCGAGGCCACGCCCGCGCAGCGCGCCGGCTCATGGGGTGGCTTCGATCCCGAGTTCAGCCGAAAGGTGGGCACCCGCGGGTGGATCGGCATGACCTGGCCCAAGCGTTACGGCGGGCACGAGCGGAGCGCCCTCGAGCGCTACGTGGTGCTCGAGGAGATGCTGGCTGCGGGCGCCCCCGTGGCCGCCCACTGGATCGCCGACCGGCAGAGCGGCCCGCTCCTGCTGCGCTTCGGGACCGAGGCGCAGCGCCAGCGGTTCCTGCCCGCGATCACCCGCGGCGAGCTGTCGTTCGCCATCGGGATGAGCGAGCCCGACTCGGGCTCCGATCTGGCGTCGATCCGAACCCGGGCCGAGCGCGTTCCCGGAGGCTACCGGGTCAACGGCGCCAAGGTCTGGACCAGCAACGCCCACCGGGCCCACTACATGATCGCGCTCTTCCGGACCCACTCGGATCCCGCCAACAAGCACGCGGGCCTCTCCCAGTTCCTGGTGGACACGCGATCTCCCGGCATCACCATCCGCCCGATCGTCGACCTGTCCGGCTCCCACCACTTCAACGAGGTGGTCTTCCAGGACGTGTTCGTACCCGAGGACCTGCGGGTGGGCGAGGAAGGCGCCGGGTGGATGCAGGTCACCACCGAGCTGGCGCTGGAGCGGAGCGGGCCCGAGCGCTACCTTTCGAGTTTCGCGCTGCTGGTCGAGCTGATCCGCGCAGTCTCCAAGGAGCCGGGCGAACGGGCTGCGGTCGCCCTCGGGCGGCTCGTGGCCCACCTCGCCACGTTGAGGCAGATGTCGCTGTCCATCGCCGGCATGCTCGAGGCCGGCCAGAATCCCAACCTCGAGGCGGCGCTGGTCAAGGACCTGGGGACGACCTTCGAGCAGGAGATTCCGGAGGTGGTGCACGCGCTCCTCGGCGTCGAGCCCACCTCAGGGTCGGGCACCGACCTCCAGCAACTGCTGGGCTACCTGACGCAGCAGGCGCCCTCGTTCTCCCTTCGCGGCGGGACGCGCGAAATCCTGCGGGGCATCATCGCCAGGGGGCTCGGGTTGCGGTGAGCACGATGCTGGCTGACGTGGTCGCGCGGCTCTTCACCGACCGCGTGACCAAAGACCTCCTCGAGGCCGCCGAGCAGGGGCAGTGGCCGACCAGCCTGTGGGAGACGGTCGAGGAGAGCGGGCTCACCGTCCCGCTCGTGCCCGAGGCCAAAGGCGGCGCCGGCGGCACGTGGAGAGACGCGCACGTCGTCGTGCGCGCCGCTGGCCGCCACGCGGTTCCCCTCCCGCTTCCCGAAACCATCGTCGCCAGCTGGCTCCTGTCCGGAGCAGGGCTCGACGTGCCGCGCGGGCCGCTGACCCTGGCGCCGGTCCAGCGCGACGACGCGCTCACCCTGCGCCGCGCCGGCACCGCCTGGCGCCTCAGCGGGACGGCGGCGCGGGTGCCGTGGGGCGGGGCGGCCGGGCACGTGGTCGTCGTAGCGGCCGCCGACGGGCGGACGATGGTGGCCCTGCTGGCGGCAGGCAGCGGTCGGGTCACGGCCGATCTGAACCTCGCGCGGGAGCCCCGCCACACGCTGGGCTTCGACGACGCGCCTGTCCTCGCGGTTGCGCCGGCGGGCGACCACATTCCCGCCAACGCGATCCGGCTCTACGGCGCGCTCATCCGGTCGGCCCAGATGGCCGGCGGGCTCCAATACCTCCTGGACCAGAGCGTGCGGTATGCCACCGAGCGCCGTCAGTTCGGAAAGCCCATCGGCGCCTTCCAGGCGATCCAGCACCAGCTCGCGGTTCTGTCGGAGCAGAGCGCCGCGGCGGGCGTCGCGGCGGCCCACGCGTTTCGGGCGGCCGAGGGCGGCGACGCGCGATTCGAGATCGCCGTCGCCAAGATCCGGGCCGGGGAGGCCGCCGGCATCGGCGCGGCCATCGCCCACCAGGTCCACGGCGCCATCGGCTTCACCTACGAGCACAGCCTGCACTTCGTGACGCGCCGGCTCTGGGCCTGGCGCGCGGAGTTTGGGGACGAGGGGCACTGGGCTGCCGAGCTGGGCCAGGCCGTTGCCCGGCGCGGCGCCGACGCGCTCTGGCCCGACCTGACCGCCCGGTAGTCCGACCGCGTCGGAGGGCTAACCGAACCGTCGAGGAGGAGCGATGCTGCCGCTTTCAGGAATCAAGGTCGTCGAGATCGCGCAGAACCTGGCCGGCCCGTACGCGGGCAAGATCCTGGCCGCCATGGGCGCCGACGTGGTCAAGGTGGAGCGCCCCGACGGCGGCGACGACGCCAGGGGCTGGACCCCGCTGTTCGCCGGGACCTCCAGCAGCTTCCACGCCGTCAACGTGAACAAGCGGTCGATCGCCCTGGACCTGAAGGAGCCTGAGGCGGTGGCCTGGCTCAAGGGCTATCTCGCCGAGGCCGACGTGCTCATTCAGAACCTGCGGCCTGGCGTCATGGATGCGCTCGGGCTGGGACCGGAGCCGCTGCTGGCGCTCAACCCGCGGCTCATCTACTGCTCGCTCTGGGCCTTCGGCCGGACGGGGCCGTTGCACAGCAGACCGGGGTACGAGCCGATGGTCCAGGCTTTCGCCGGCCTGATGATGGTGAACGGGGAGGAGGGCGGCCCGCCGACGCGCATCGGCACGTCCATCCTGGATTTCGGCACCGGCATGTGGGCGGCGATCGGCACGCTGGCCGGGCTCGCCCAGCGCCAGCGGACCGGCCGCGGGTGCGTCGTGGACACGTCGCTCTACGAGACCGCGCTCGGCTGGCTCGCCGGCCATTTTGCGAGCTTCAAGGTCACGGGCGAGCTGCCGGCCCGGCACCGCACCGGAAGCTGGCGCGTGGTTCCGTTCCAGGCCTTCGAGACGAAGACCGGGCCTCTGATCGTGGCCGCGGGCAACGACCGGCTCTTCGCCAAGCTGGCGGCCGCCCTGGGCCACCCCGAATGGGCGGCCGATCCCCGCTTTGCGACCAACAGGCTCAGGGTCGCCAACAAGGACGTCCTGCTTCCAGAAATCGAGGTGGTCATGCGCGGCCGCACGAAGGGCGAGTGGCTCGACCGCCTCGAGCAGGCCGGCGTCCCCTGTGCCCCGATCCACGACCTGCGCGAAGTGCTGGCCCAACCCCAGACCGAGGCCACCGGGATGATCCAGGCGGTCCCCGAGCTGGGCCTCGAGCTGATGGGGCTGCCGATCGCCTTCGACGGTCAGCGGCCGGCCATCCGGCGGCGCGCCCCGACCCTCGGCGAGCACAACGACGAGATCATCCGTCGCGATCAGCTGCCCGGCGGCGGCCCGAACGTCATGACGTAGGTGGGCCGCACCTTGAACAGGACCCGCACCTCGCCTCTGGGATCCCGCAGCGGGTAGGGCGTTCGGTTGATGTAGCGTTTGGCCATCTCGTCCACGTTTTTCGTGGCCTGGTGGCCCTTCACCGGGTCGGTCTCCTCGATGACCTCCACCACTTTCCCGTTGATCGTGATCCAGTGGTAGGGATTCTCGGGGTTGACGCACATGATGCTCACATCCGGCCGCTCGCGCAGGTTCCGGTCCTTCAGGCGACCTTTCTTGGTGTTGACGAGGATGTGGGTGCCGTCATGGGCCAACCAGATCGGGGTCAGGTGCGGCAGCCCATTCCGTTTGATCGTCGCCAGCGTCGCGGTGACGCTCTTCTCCAGCATCCAGCGGTAGGACGGATCGAGCTCGGCGATGGACGAGATGCTCCAGCGCCGCCCGGTCTCGAACGCGTTTTCGTTCCCCGGCATGATGACATCAGCCATTTGAATCGCCATAGTGGCCTCCTTTCGGTCCCACACGGCTCTCGCCATTCAGGTCACGAGCCAACAGTCACACACGCGCCCGGGTCAACGACCCGACGCGAGCCGTGAACCGCCGGCTTTTCAGCAAAGCCGGGACCTCGCGAATACGCCGATTCGGTCGATGGCGGCCTGCGCCTCGTCGAGCATGGGCAGGAACCAGGGCCAGACGTGCACCATCTCTTCCCAGACCTCCAGCGTCGCCTCGACGCCCGCGGCCTTCGCGCGCTCGGCCAGCCCGACCGAGTCGTCCAGCAGGACCTCCTCGCCGCCGACCTGGAGCAGGAGCGGCGGGAGCCCGTGGAGATCGGCGTAGAGGGGCGAGGCCAGCGGTGTCTTGGGGTCGGCATCGCCGAGGTAGGCCTTCGCCATGCGGGCGACGCCGTCGCGCCGGACAATGGGGTCGCTGGCAGCTTTGGTCGCGTAGCTGGCGCCCCTCAGCGTGAGATCCACCCAGGGCGAGATGCAGACAGCCGCGGCAGGAAGTGGCACACCCCCTTCCCGCAGCGCCAGCAGCGCGGCCAGCGTCAGCCCGCCGCCGGCCGAATCGCCCGCGACGGCGACGCGGCCCGGCGCGACCCCGCGCTCCAGAAGCCAGCGGTAGGCCGCGACCGCGTCCTCCACCGCGGCCGGAAACGGGTGCTCGGGAGCCAGGCGGTAGTCGAGGAGCAGCGCGGATGCGCCCGAGGCCGACGCGATCGCCGCGGCCAGATGCCGGTGCGAGCGCGGCGAGCCGATGACGTAGCCGCCGCCGTGCAGGTAGAGGACCACGACGCCGCCCTGCGCCGAGGGCGGCCGGAGCCATTCCGCCGGCGCCACCGGAGCGCGAACCGTCTCCACCTTGATATCGGGAGGAATCGGGAACGCCTTCTCCGCCCGGTCGTACTGCGCGCGCTGCTCCTCGATGGTCAGGGACTCGGCCGGCGGGAGCTTGGCCAGATGTTCCCGCACGGCCCTGATGCCGCGATTGCGCATCTCGGCCCTCCGATCGTTCGCTTAGTTGACTCGGAGGGGGGCTTCGCCCCCCTTCCGAACCTCCCCCAGGATGGCTTGCGCCGGCGGAGCCGGCGCTCGAACGTGCTTGTTCCGACAGCCGCCTAGGGTCAGCGAAACAGCGCGCGGGCGATCACCATCCGATGGACCTCGGACGGGCCCTCGCCGATCCGGCGGATGCGGGCCTCGCGGTACCAGCGCTCGAGCGGGAACTCCTTCGACACGCCGTAGCCGCCGTGGACCTGGACCGCGGCGTCCACGACCCGGCCCAGCACCTCGCTCGAGTAGAGCTTGGCGATGGAGGCCTCCACCCGCGCGTCCTCGCCGCGGTCGGCCTTCCAGGCGCCCTCCCAGATGAGCCAGCGGGCGCCGCGCAGCTCCACCTCGGCATCGGCCAGCATCCACTGGATCGCCTGGCGCTCGCTGAGCCGTACCCGGAAGGTGGACCGCTGCTTGGCGTGCTCGATGGCCATCCGGTGCGCCGCGACGGCCACGCCGAGGTTCGCGGCCGAATAGCTGAACCGGAGCCGGGTGAGCATGTCGAGACAGAGGTTCAGGCCCTGCCCCTCCCCGCCGAGCAGGTTCTCGGCGGGCACCCGGCACTCCTCCAGCACGACCTCGCACGGGATCGCGGCGGTGCGGAGCGTCCGAATCGGCCTGGCGGTGAAGCCGGGCGTGGCTTGGTCGAGGATGAAGCAGCTGATCCCGGCCCGCCCCTTGGCCGGGTCGCTGCGCGCGAACACCACCCCCCATTCGGCCTCGTCGGCGTGGGAGATGAACATCTTGGTCCCGTTCAGGATCCAGTGATCCCCCCGCCTGACCGCCCGGCTCTGGATGGCGCCGGCCGGGTCCGAGCCGCCGCCCGGCTCGGTGATCGCAAAGAAGGTGTGGTAGCCCTCGCGGAGCGCGGGGACCGCGTACCGGTCGATCTGCTCCTTCGTCCCGGCCCAGATCACCGGCGGCGGGTACCGGCCGAACACGCCGCAGCCCGGATTGTAGAGCCCCATCCGGTGCTGCGCCATCTCTTCCATCACCACGCACATCCCGAAGGCGTCCAGCCCCCCGCCCCCGTACTCCTCCGGCGCGCCCAGGCACCAGAGGCCGGCAGCGCGGGTCTTGGCCGAGAGCCGCCTCCAGTCCTCCTCCGGAACCTCCGCGGCGTCAGGGTCGAGGGTCTGTTCCAGCGGAACGATCTCGTCGCGGATGAACCGGCGCACCTGAGCTCTCAGGTGCGCGAGCTCAGCCGGGAGGGTATAACCCGGAAACGAAACGGCCATCGCGCCTCACTCGAAGACCGGCTCCCGCCCGTCGGCGTAGGCGCGGATCCCCGCGTCCAGGGCTTGCTTCGCCGCCTCGGTGGTCATGGTCTCGTAGAAACAGGCCATCTCCAGCTCCAGCCCCTGGCCGAGCGGCATTTCGAGCCCCTCGTAGATCGCCCGCTTGATGTTCCGCACGGCCACCGGTGACCACGTGGCGAGCTTCTCGGCGTAGGCCAGGCTCTCCGGCAGGAGCCGCTCCGGGTCCACCGCGCGGTGGACCAGCCCGACGCGCTCGGCCTCGTCGGCGGTGAGCGCCTTGCCTTCCAGGATCAGCTCGAGGGCCTTCCCGCGCCCGAGGAGGCGCGCCATCCGCTGGGTGCCGCCGGCACCCGGGATGATCCCGAGCTGGACCTCGATCAGGCCGATCTTCTTCGGACTCCGCGCCATGAAGCGGAAGTCGCACGCCAGCGCGAACTCGCAGCCGCCCCCCAGCGCCTGGCCGTTGATGGCCGCGATGCTGACCGGGGCGCCGGTCTGGAGGCGGCAGAGGGTGCGGTGCCAGTAGCGGAGCGACGCGTAGGCCTTCGGGTGGGACGGCTCGGCGGCTCGCACCAGCTCGAGGTCGGCGTGGGCGATGAAGTAATCCCTGACCCCGCCCGTAATCACCACCGCCCGGACCCCGTCGCGCTCGAAGGCGTCCAGGAGGGCGTTCAGCTCGTACAGCATGCCGGTGCGGAGGAAGTTTCGTGGCGGATTGGTGATCGTGACCAGGGCCACGGCCCCTCTGGGCTCGACGGCGAAATACTTGTAGGTCATCCCCTCGCCTCCCTCGGCCGGTGGCCCCGCGCCTCGGCCCGCCTGACCTCTTCCTTCAGCCGGTAACCGGCCTTCTCCCGATCCCAGGTCGCGGCTGTGATCCCCGCCTGGCGGAGGAGGTACTTCTGCACCTTGTTGCTCGGGGTCCTGGGCAACTCCGCGACCACCTCCACGTAGCGCGGCACCGCGAAATACGGGAGCCGGTCCTCGCACCAGGCCAGGAACTCCTCGGGAACGATCCGAGCGCCCGCATGAAGGACCACGCAGACTTTGACCTCATCCTCCCCGCCCGCGAACTCGGTGGGCACGGCCACCGCGGCGCACTCCCGCACGGCCGGGTGCTCGCCGATGACCGTCTCGACATCGAAGGAGGAGATGTTGACGGCCCGCCTCCTGATCACGTCCCCCATCCGGTCCACGAAGTAGTAGTACCCGTCTTCGTCGCGCTTGAGGGCATCGCCCGTGTGGTACCAGACGTTTCGGAGCGCCTCCAGGCTTTGATCCGGCGCGCCCCAGTACCCCTGATTGAAGACCCAGGGGGCCTTCGGCCGGACCAGCAGCTCGCCCACCTGCCCCGGCGGCAGCTCTTCGTCGGTCTCCGGATCGGCGATTCGCAGGTCGAACCACTCGCTCACGGCCTTGCCACAGGAGCCGGGGCGGACATCGTCGTAGGGCATCATGGTGACGACGCCGATCTCGGTCATCCCGTAGTACTCGAGGATGCGCGCGACGCCGAACCGCTTCTTGAACTCCTCGACGATCGCCGCGGGCGCGGGCTGGCCCAGGACGAGCCGCAAGCGATGCTGCCGGTCGTCGTCCCGGAGCGGCTGGCGGAAGATGAAGTCCATCATCACGCCCAGGAGGTTCGTGACCGTCGCGCCCGCCTGCCGGACCTGACGCACCCACTCGCTGGCGCTGAAGCGAGGCCCGATCACCGCCCGCGCCCCGACGAGCAGGGACGGGTAGACCTGCATGATCGGCGCGTTGCCGTGATAGAGCGGCGTGGCGACGAAGTAGACGTCGTCCTCGGTGAGGCGGGTCAGGCTCGCCGTGCACTCGGCGAAGAGGTGGCACTGCGCGTTGGGCATCATGACCCCCTTGGAGGGGCCGGTGGTTCCCGAGGTGTACATGATGGCGCAGAGGTCTCGGGGGGAGAGCGCGATCCCGGGGGGATCCTCGCGCCGCGCGTCCAGCTCCTCAAACGCCAGCACGCGGAAGCGCTTGAAGCTCGGGGGCGCTCCCGGCTCCCCGCGCCCGCCCTCGTGGACGACCAGGGTCTCGAGCTGGGTGAGCTTCTCCTCGCTGGGCGCGACCTGGCCGAGGAGCTCCCGGGCCACCACCATGATCCGCCCGCCGGAGTTGTTCACGAGGTGCTCGAGAAAGTAGCCCTTGTAGGCGGTGTTGACCGAGACCTCCACGGCTCCGATCCGGTTGGCGGCCCACCAGGTCAGCATGTAGTCGATCGAGTTCGGCAGCATGATCAAGACGCGGTCACCACGCCCGATCCCGAGCGCCAGGAGGCCGTGGGCGAGCCGGTTCACGCGCCGGTCCGCCTCGCCGTAGCTGAGCGGCGGCCCGCCCATGGACTGGAGGAACGGCCGATCCGGGCGGAGGCTGGCCCGCTGCGCGAGGATTCCGGAGAAGATCCAGTCGCCGCGCTCGGGAAACGCGAGACGGAGCGGCGGATAGGATGCGTCTCTTGGCATGTGAGGCCCGCCGCCCGGGCACCCCTCAGACGGACGCGCCACCGGCGAGACCGACCGCGCCATCGGCCGAGAGCCGCGCGATGTCGTCGGCCGAGTAGCCCAGCTCACGGAGCAGCTCCCCGGTGTGCTCGCCGAGCCGCGGCGACGGTGTGCTCACCTCGGCCGGTGTCTCAGCGAGGCGGATCGGGTTGGCAAGGACCTTGATGCGGCCGGCGGCGGGGTGTTCCAGCTCGACCACCATGTTCCGCTGGACGTCCGGGTCAGCGAAGACTTCGGGGATGCTCCGGACCGGCGCGAACACGACCCCGGCCTCCCCCAGCCGTCGCGTCCAGGTCTCCAGCGTGCCTTCGCGGAACCGGGCCGCCACCAGCCGGTTCAGCTCCTCGCGGTGACGGACCCGATCGGCGTTCGTCTTGAACCGGGGGTCGTCGGCCAGCTCGGGCTCGCCCAGCGCAGCCGCGAACGACCGCCAGAACTTGTCCGAATGGGCGAGCACCATCAGGTGACGGCCGTCGCTGGTCTCGTAGGTGTTGACCGGCGCGAGCTGGTAGTGCTCGTTGCCGAGCCGGGCCGGCGCCTGACCGGTGACGAAGTAGTACCCCTCGCGGGGGATCATGCTGAAGATCGTGGCGTCGAGCATCGAGAGGTCCACGCGCTGGCCGTGTCCGGTCCGCCGTCTGGCCTCCAGCGCCGCGAGAATGCCGATCGTGGCGAAGAGCGGCGTCACAAGGTCCGCCAGGGGGAACCCGGTCCGGAGCGGCCCGCTCTCGGCGGTCCCGGTGAGCTGCATGAGGCCCGCCATCGCCTGGATCACGGGGTCGAGGGCGGGCCGGGAGCTGTTGACCCCCGCCGGGCCGTACCCCGAGATGGAACAGTACACGAGCCCCGGATTCAGGTCCCGGAGCGCCGGGTAGTCCAAGCCGAGCCGCGCCGCCGTTCCCGGCCGGAAATTCTCGACGACGACGTCGGCGCGCGCCACGAGCCGGCTGACCACCCCTCGGCCGCCCTCCGTCTTCAGGTTCACGACTACGCCCCGCTTGTTGCGGTTCAGGCTCAGGAAGTACTCGGTCTCGCCGCCGATGAAGGTCTCGCCCATCGAGCGGATGGTATCGCCCTCGGGTGGCTCGACCTTGACGACGTCGGCCCCCAGGTCGCCGAGGAGCATCGCGCAGAGCGGTCCCGCCATCATCTGCGTGAAGTCGACCACCCGGATTCCGTCGAGGGGCCTCACGCCCCGAAGCCTCCACCCTTACGCGAGATCGTAAAAGGCCGCCGGGTTGTCCCAGAGGATCTTCCGCTTGACCGGGTCCGGGACCGGCAGGGCGAGCATCGCCTCGACCGTCTCGGGCCACTTGTGGTCGGGGTGCGGGTAGTCGCTCGCGAACAGCAGCCGGTCCTCACCGATGAAGTCCAGGACCCTGGGGATGTAGGGCTCGTCCGGCTCGCACGAGATCCAGCACTGACGGCGGAAGTAGTCGCTCGGCTTCAGCGCGAGCCGGGGCTCGCCGGTGATGCCCTCCGTCTGCTCCCAGTGCTCGTCCATCCGCCAGAGCCAGTACGGCAGCCAGCCGCACCCGGCCTCGAGGAAGCCGACGCGCAGGCGGGGGTGGCGCTCGAGCACCCCGCCGCCGATGAGCGCCAGCATCGCGAGCATCTGCTCCATCGGGTGACAGGCGGCATGCGCGGCGAAGAAGCTCGTGAAGCGGTCCGCGCCCGCAGTCGGCAGATAACCACCCACGCCTTCGTGGACCCCCACGGCCAGCCCGAGACGCTCGCACTCCGCCCAGAGCGGCTCGTAGGCCGGATCGTCCAGGTTCCGCCCCCTGATCGGGTTGGGACGGACGAAGATCGCCCTGATCCCCCGCGGGGCGACGCGCTGGGCTTCGCGCACCGCGGCGGCAGGTTCGTGGAGCGCGACCAGCATAGCCACAGGCTTGAGGCGCTCGGGGGCGAGGGCGCAGAAGTCGAGGATCCAGTCGTTGTAGGCGCGGCAGATGTCGATGGCCAGTTCGGGATCCAGGTCCTCGAGCGCGGCCGTGTAGAGACCCTGGCTCGGGTAGAGGAACGCCACCTCGATCCCTCCCGCCTCCATCGCTTTGACCTGTGCCTCGGCGCTGTAGCCCGCCTGGAGGTATTCGCCCAGCTGCTCGCGCACCCGGACGGAAAAGGCGTCCTGCATCCCGGCGCTGATGGAGTTCGGGCCCTCGGGCCGCGGGCAGAGCCGGCCGGCAACGCTGAGCCGCGTGCGGCCATGGACATCCCGGACCGCGCGCGGCGCGCGCTCCCGGAAGGCCGGGCTCGCGTAGCGCTCCCACATGCCGCGGGGCTCCATGACGTGGCCGTCGGCGTCGATGATCCTGAAGCGCGGGGACGCCATCGCGCGATCCTCCTTCGGCGAATCAGCCGGGGCGTTCCTTCCCGTCGATCACACCGCGGGCGCGGAGCGCGGCGATCTCGCCCTCGCTCCAGCCGTGCTCCCGCAGGATCGCGTCGGTGTGCTCGCCGTAGGCCGGCGCGGCCCGGCGCACGCCCGGCTCCATCGCCGAGAACTTCATCGGTGGGCCGATCACCGCGATGGCGCCGAGCCGCGAGTGCACGGCCGGCTGCGCCATCCGGTGGTGCTCCACCTGTCGGTCGGTCATGAGGCGGTCGATGGTGTTGACCGGCGCCGCGGGGACGCCGGCGCGATCGAGGTGCTCCAGCAAGGGCTCCAGGTCGTACCCGGCGACCGCCTCGGCGATGATCGGTTCAAGGTCAGCGCGGTGAGTCACGCGGTCCATGTTGGTCTTGAAGCGGGGGTCGCCCGTCAGGTGCTCGAGGCCGAGCCCCGCACAGAGGCGGCTCCACAGGCGGTCGTTCGCGGCGGCGATGAAGACGTAGCGCCCGTCCCGGCAGCGGAAGTTGCGGTAGGGCGCCACGGAGGGATGGCTCGAGCCGAGCCGCTTCGCAACCGTGCCGTCGAGGAGGTAGGCCTCGGCGTGGTAGTTGAGGAGCGAGACGGCGGTCTCGAGCAGCGAGCACTCCACCTTCTGACCCCGGCCGGTCCTCTCGCGGAGGAGGAGCGCGTTGACGACCGCGAAGGCGGCGATGATGCCCGTGGTGAGGTCGAGGAACGAGAGCCCGCAGCGCACCGGCTCGCCGTCCGGTTCGCCGGTCAGGCTCATGACGCCCGCGTACGCCTGGAGGAGCGCCTCGTAGCCCGCACGGTCGGCGAGGGGGCCGGTGCGGCCGAAGGCGGAGATCGCGCAGTAGACCAGCCGGGGGTTCAGCGCGCTCAACGCGTCGTAACCGAGCCCGAACTCCTCCATCGTGCCGGTGCGGAAGTTCTCGACCAGCACGTCGGCATCCCGCACCAGGCGCTTGAGGATCTCCCGGCCCTCGGCGGCCTTGAGGTCCAGGGTCATCCCGCGCTTGTTCCGGTTGCACACCAGGTAGGCCGCCGACTCGCCGTCCTTCTGCGGCGGCCAGGTGCGGGCTTCGTCGCCGCCCGCGGTGTCCTCGATCTTGATGACCTCGGCGCCCATGTCGCCGAGCCAGGCGGCGCAGAACGGCCCCGCCAGCACCCGCGAGAGGTCGAGGACACTCATGCCTTCGAGCGAGAGCGGCACGGGGCTCATGGCTTGGAGGGAGGCTCCACCCCCCTTCCAACACCTCCCCCCGGGGGTTGCGCCGGCCGGGTACCCACGGCGTAGCCGTGGGTGGGCGCTCGAAACAGCACGAGCCCGCACAACGGCCACAGGCGAACTGACACAGTGTCGCTCACTGGAACTGGCTGGCCAGCTTGGCGTGCTGGTCCAGGAGCGAGAGCACCTTGTCGCGGTCCGGCGATGGGAGCATGAAGACGGTCCGCTCGGCGCCAGCCTTCTCGTACTCCCGCACCGCGCCCTCCTCCGGCTTGGCGGCGTAAACCGACACGCTGATGCTCTGCGGATCGCGTCCGGCCTTCTCCGCCCGCTGCCGAAGGTCGGCGATCCCCTGCGCCAGGTCACCGGCGCGGGCGGGCAGCGGGAGCCACCCATCGCAGTACTCCACGACCCGCTGGCGCGCGTTCGGCGTGTTGACCCCGAGGAGGATCGGCGGGTGGGGCTTCTGCACCGGCTTGGGGAACGACCAGATCGGGGCGAAGTTCACGAACTCGCCGTGGAACTCGGGCTCGTCCTTGGTCCAGATCTCCTTCATCGCGAGGATTCGCTCGCGCAGGACCCGCCAGCGCTTCCTGAAGTCGGTGCCGTGATTCTCCATCTCCTCGGCGTTCCAGCCGCCGCCGATGCCGAAGATGAACCGGCCGCTGGAGAGGAAGTCCAGGCTCGCCACCTCCTTCGCCAGCGTGATCGGGTCCCGCTCGATGACGAGGCAGATGCCGGTGCCCAGCTTGAGCCGGGTGGTCACCGCGGCGGCGACGGCGAGCGCGACGAACGGGTCGTGGGTGTGCCAGTACTCCTTCGGCAGGTTCGGCCCGCCGGGCCAGGGGCTCCGTCGGCTCTTGGGGATGTGGGTGTGCTCCGGGACCCAGAGCGATTCGAAGCCGCGCTCCTCGGCGGCGCGCGCCAGCTCGTCGATCCGGATCGTGTAGTCCGTGTCAAAGATCGCCACGCCGAATTTCATATGTCCTCCAGCTCTGGTCTCTCGAGAAGCTCGACGCCCGGCTCCCCTCGGATCAGTCACCGGCCGCAGAACCGAGGCGAAGCTCGTCCCTCACAGGATTGTTAGAACCTCCACAGAATAGCCGAAGCGACGCCGACCCGCAACACGACGTTGGCACCCGGTTGGCCTCGTGTGGTCGCTCCGACGACGGGAATAAACGAGAGCGGGAGCCGCTTGAGATATCAGAGACGGGAGATCGGACAAAGAGGACACCGACGCGAGTCGAAGGGTTTGCACAATCGGGCTGTGAAAGAAATGACAGCGGCGTGGCCATTCGACCACGCCGCTGTCACGCGAATCCAGGGAGGCTCAGCGATTAGATCGATCGCGCCGCCTCGACCTCGTCCGCAGTCACAGGAGCCTGGATCTCTTCAGGGCTCAGGGGAGCCTGAACCTCGTCCGGGGTAAGGACCGCCACGCGCGGGGCCTGAACCTCGTCGGCCTTCACGGGAGCCTGGACCTCGTCCGGGGTCCGAGGAGCCTGAATCTCGTCGCGCGCCGTCACCGCCGCCAAGGCGGGCGCTGCCAGGAATAGGGCAGCGAGGGCGATCGAGAGCACTCGAATCATCATTCGTTCCCTCCTTTCTCGTATAGCTCGCGTCCAGCTTCACCTATTGGGATGCAAACCACGCGAAAAGGATTCAGCGTGGTGCAGGGACCTCGGCCACCGAGCCGACTGCGAACCGGTCGGCCGCCGCACCTTCCGGAGACGGTAGGAGGGAGATTTTCTCGAATCTTCCCTGGCTTAAGGGATCGTTGCGGAGGAGTGCGAGGCAAGGTACCGAGCGTGTAGAAGACCTGCTGGTGAAGATTGAGGCCCTCGCACCCGGAATAAACCGTGGAGGCT
>JACQWB010000064.1 GCA_016209385.1 Candidatus Rokuibacteriota bacterium | reverse complement strand
GACGGAGAGCTGGGGATCGAGAACCTCTACGACGTCCCGACGGGCGCCTACGAGCATGTTTGCGAGCCCGAGTTCATCACCGCGTTTGCCGAGGAGTTCGACCTCCACCTGGTGGTCGATATCGGCCATGCGGTCGTCTCGGCCTACAACCTGCGGATGCCGGTCCGGGACTATCTGTTTGCGCTCCCTCTGGCCAGGCTGCGGGAGATCCAGATCAGCCGGGCCGGGATGACGGACGGGCTCGCCCGGGACGCGCATGAGTGCCCGGGCCCGGAGGAGTTCCAGCTCGTCGAGGAGCTCTTGGCCCAGACGGATGCGCCGGAGGTCTATCTCACCGTGGAGTACTACCGGGACGGCCCGGCCCTCATGCAGGCGTACCAGGAGCTCTGGGCCAGGTTCGGGGAAGGGCGGGGGGCGCGTGAGGCGAACGCCGTCGCCGGGGGGCACGCATGAAGGTGGTGTACCTCCTGAGCACGGAGTCGGATGTCGCGCGGGCTCTCCCCCTGATGCGAGGGAACCTCTCGGCACGAGTCATTGCCCTCGAATGGGAGGGGGAGCAGGCGCTCCGACGCGCGGGGATTGACTACCGGGTGGCCGACACCTATCTCACTGATGCCCGGTATCGCGAGGCGACCGAGCAAGGGTACTGGCTGGCGCGACGCTGGTACGAGGAGCCGGACCTCAAGGAGCAGATGCTGTACAAGGGCGTCCCGCTCGCCATGCTCTTCGAGCACATGCTCTACTACTACTTCACCTCGATCTTCTATTCGATCGAGGTTCTGCAAGCCGTCATCACGGAGGAGCGTCCCGACCGTCTGGTCGCCTTCCGCAAGCCTCCGTTTGTCTTGACCGATCCGGTCAATGGCCTGCTCATCCAGGAGGAGGAGTACCCCGATGAGGAGGTCTTGCCCTGGGTGGCCAGACAGGCGGGTGTAATGGTCGATTTCCACGATGGGCAGACGGCCAAGGCCTTGCGCCGCGGGGCTGCGAGCCGGTCGATCAGGCTCACGGTCGGACCGTGGCGTCTGTCGGTCCCCGTCCCAGGCCAGCTTGCCTCCCGGTTGGGCTCGATGTGGGTGACCCTCCAGCAGCGCCTGCGCGCGCGGTCCCTGGAATCCGGCCGCCGTCAGCCGTGGGTCTACTTCACCTCCACCGACCTCAGCGTCCATCGGATCTATCGGCCGGTTGTGGAGGAGCTGAAGCGTCGGGGGACCCACCGAATCGGCATCCTCTCCCAGTCCGCCACGATCACGCGCGCGGCCCTGGAGCCCGGCCTGTGCTTCACGTCGGTGGACGCCGTACTGGGCCGTCGCACCCGGAAGAGAATCCGGGATGAGACGCGCCGGATGTGGGAGCACTTCCGGACCCTGGACGAGGTCCATACGCGACTCCAGTATCAGGGGGTCCCCATCTGGCCCATCGCGGCGGCCCGGTTCGAGTTCCTGTTCACGCGGTGCTACTTCGAGGCCGCCAAAGGTCTGGAGGCGGTCGAACGGCTGGCCGGTGACGGGCGACTCCATCTGCTGGTGACCGGGAACGAGGCCAGGGATTTCAATCGGTCCTGCATCGTAGGGGCGGCCCGGGTCGGGGTGCCGAGTCTCGTTTTGAGCCATGGGGTCTCGGGGAGCCGGCAGCCTCACTACCTCGGATTTGAGCCGTGCTTCGCGACGGCCAAAGCGATGTGGGGGCAGGGCTGTGTGGACATCCACCTGGAGTACGGGTGCGGGGTGGACCCGGAGCGGCGCATCGATCCCCGGAAGCTCGTCGTCACAGGAGCGCCCAACTTCGACCGGTATCTCCTCCTCCCACCCGATGGCCACCGCGAGCGGACGCTCCGGGACCTCGGGCTCGACCCGTCCAAGAAGATCGCCCTGTACGCGGCTGACCGGTTCAACAAGGGCGTGAAGGCATACGACATCTACTTCTCGTACGAGGAGCGGACGGCGCATCTCAGAGGTCTATTGAACGCCATGGGGGAACTCCCTGACGTCCAGCTTGTGATCAAGGCGAGCCCGGGGGACTGGAACGTCCGGTGCTTGCAGGACTTGATAGAGGAGGCCCATGCGGACAACGTGATCGTCAGCCAGTTCGGTGACCTGCTGGTCCTGCTTCGGGCGTGTGACGCGGTCATCGTGCACCACTCGACGATCGGGCTGGAGGGGCTGTTGCTCGGGAAGCCCCTCATCGTAATGAACTTCACCCCAAGGCCCGACCGGATGGATTTCGTTCAGGCGGGAGTCGCCGTGGGCGTGTACCGGCCCGAGGATCTGGCTCCCGTCATCCGCAAGATCTTCAGTGACCTGAGGCTCTCCGAGCGCCTCGCAGAGCGCCGGGACGACTATCTCCACCGCTACCTGTTCAAGCTAGACGGCGCCTCCAGCGTCCGGGTGGCGGACCTCATCGAGGCCATGGCCGGGGACGCGTTCCGGGCGATGTCTCCGGAGAGGGGGTAGGCCATGGAATTCCTGTTCATCTATCCGCCGAATGCCCGCCAGACCCATATCCTGCCGATGGGGTTGGCCTACATCGGGGCGATCCTCATGAAGGCCGGGCACAAGGTGAAGGCCCTGGACATCGACGCCTACCGGTTCTCCCGCCAGGAGG
>JACQWB010000063.1 GCA_016209385.1 Candidatus Rokuibacteriota bacterium | reverse complement strand
GCCCTGACCCGCTACCGTTCCCGGCCGTAGGACAATCGGAGGGGGACACGCACGCCTTCGGCGTGGGTACCCGGGCCCCCTCCGAGACCTCCCCCAGGATTGGTGGTTCGAGCCGAGGGGCTGCCGACGAGCCGCAGGCGAGGAGAGCCACGAGGCGAGGCCCGAGTTGGTTGCGCGGGCAAAGCCCGCGCTCGAAGGACATTACTCCGACACACCCCCAGCCCATAGGCAGGGCAGCCTCTTTCGACGCCTGCTCACGCCTGCGGATCCGAGCCGGTGCCCCACTCCGCCCCTTCCGAGGTCGGGCGACCGTCTGGGCCTCCGTCACTCGGCCAATGAAACCCGGATGCTTATGGTCTCCTCGCGGTAGGGAGTCGGGATGTAGGACAGCTCGAGGCGGATGTCCCCGAGCTTCTTCTCTTCCAGCGCCGCGGCCGGGAAGGGGACCTCGATATCCTGGGACGCCTCCATCCCCGGGTCGAGCCGCTCCTGGTAGCCGTAGAACTTGAAGCTGGTATCGCCCCGCCCGTCGGCGAGCGGGATGGGCTTGCCGTCGACATCAGCGTACCGGATCCTCGCCGAGATGAGGCGGGCGGCCTGGTCCGACGTGGGGTTCTTCAGCGTCAGCGTTGCCCGCAGCTTCGGCGGATCCACCACACGTCCGGTGCCCTGCTCCACGCGCTCGATGACCTTCAGGTCCTTCAGCTCCCCCGTCAGGAACGATACCTTCACGGAGGCCGTCGCCGGCTTCAGGGCGAAGGTCTTCGCCTCGATGGAAGGCGACGTGGCCTGCTGCTGGGCGCAGCCGGTCAGGCCGAGAGCCAGAGCCACCGCCCCCCAGCGCAACATCATTGGGCCTCGCCTCGTGACGGGCCTGCCTGCGGCATGGCCGCCGTCCCTCGGCTCGAACAGCCAAACGCTCCGTCCAATCATCCTGGTTCCTCCCTTCAGGCGCGGGTCCCCGCCGCACGGCCGGCCCCTGCGCGGTTGCGCCCGGCGAAATCGCCACTGCGCGAGCGACTCGCACGTCTTCCAGCTTCTCCTCAAGGCCCGGTGGCTCGAGGCCATCAACGCCCAGGCAGGAAGCGGGCTTGCGTCCGCCCTCGGTTCGCGCGTAATCTCGGACGCGTGCTCTTTCGCGACCCCGTTTCGCCGCCGAGATGGTCGACTGGCGGGTGCAACATCGATACCACGCCAGCGGCCTGGCGGGAGGCGATAACTCGTTAGTACTTCAGGCCTTTAGTAGCGGGCCGGGATTGGCGGCGAGGTTTTCGGCGACAAGATGTCGCTGCCCGGACACAATGACGCCGCTGATCGCCGGGCGGAGGAACCGAGATGAACGTCCAGAAGGTCATCGCCATCGCAGTTGCCTGCCTGCTTGTTGGCGTCCTCGCGGGCTATCTCCTCTGGGGGCTGCGGAGCGGGGAACTGGCGCAGGTCAAGCTGACCGCTGAAATGCAGCGGGCGGAAACGGAAGCCAAGCTCAAAGAGGCGGACGCTCGAGTCAAAAAGCTCGCGGAGGACCTGGAGCTCGAGCGGCAGCGTCGCACGAAGCTCGAGGGGTTGCTCAGCACGGGCCGGAAGTAGCGGGGAGCCCTTGCTCCTCTGGAGCGACGCACGCGGGCCACCGCGGATATTGTTTGACCGCCGCTCGATCCAGTATCCTATAGAGCTGTGCGGGGTCTCCGCTCCCTCCCGATCGTGCTCCTCGTTTCGGCGGCGGTTACGGGGCTCGTCACGCCGACGCACGAGCTACCACCGCCGGCGCTGGCGGTCGTCGAGACCGTGCTGGAGCCCGGAGAAACCGTGGAGGCCGTGCTGCTCAGGACCCGGCTCGAACGGCCCGAGATCGCGGCCATCGTCGGCGCGCTGAGCCGCGGGGTGGACATGCGCCGCGTTCAGCCCGGCGAGCGCCTCCTCGTCACCCGGGCTCCTGACGGGCGGCTCCTCGACGTGACCTACCGGCGTACGCTTGTGGAGCGCTACGAGGTTCGACAGGAGAGTGCTGGGTGGCGCGCACATCGGGTGCTCACCCCGGTCGAAACGCGGATCGCCGCCGTGGCAGGCACCCTCGAGGGATCACTCTTTGCGAGCATGGATCGGCTCGACGAGAGCCCTGCCCTCACTGCCAAGTTCGTCAACCTCTTCGAATGGGACTTCGACTTTGCCGCGGATTCGCTGCCGGGCGATCGGTTCCGGTTGCTGGTTGAAAAGCAGCACGCCCGAGGCGATTTCGTCGGCTACGGTGACATCCTGATCGCCCAGTATCAAAGCGTCGGGAGGCGCACGCTGACGGCCGTCGCGTTTCCGGGGGCGGGTGGAAAGAGCAGCTACTTCGACGCCGAAGGTCGGTCAGTCCGCAAGATGTTCCTGCGCGCGCCCCTCGACTTCACCAGGATCACATCGGGCTACTCGCACGCGCGCAGGCATCCGATCCTGGGCGGCGTGCGTCCCCACCTGGCCATCGACTACGGCGCCCCTGCAGGGACGCCGGTGCGGGCGGTGGCCGACGGGGTGGTCCAGGCCTCGGGATGGAACGGAGGTAACGGTCTCAGCATCACGCTCCGCCACGCCCGCGGCTACAAGACCATGTACAACCACCTGGCGGCGGTGAATGTTCGGCCCGGCCAGCGCGTGCGGCAGCGCCAGGTCATCGGGCGCGTGGGCTCTACCGGCCTCTCGACCGGACCCCACCTCGACTACCGGGTGATCAAACACGGGCGCTACGTGAACCCGCTGGGCGAACGGTTCGTCCCTGGGTCGCCCGTCCCGCCGGAACGGCGGACCGCCTTCGGGCGACACCTGGAAGGCCTCCTCGAGCGCCTGGACCACGAGGTGCCCTTCGAGCCCCGCGCGTGACCAGGTCGGCTGCTGCCGCAGGGGGCATGCTGACCGAACCCTGAGGCGACTTCCTGCCAGCCGGACGTCCTCCTCGTCGCCCCGCCTTCGCCAAGTGATACCGGAGGTGCCCGGTCAGGATCCCTTGGCCTTTCGTTGCAGAGTACGAACGCTCACGCCCAAGATCTTGGCCGCGGCGCGCTTATCCCCCTTGGTCTCGTCCAGCACCCGCCGGACGTACTGACGCTCCAGTTCGGCCAGCGTCGGGCGGAGCCCCAGCTCCGGGGGGCCCAGCGGCGCAAACTCGGTGTGCAGGTCCGCCAGCGTGACGAGCGGGCCGGGCGCCAGTGTGGCGGCGCGCTCCACCATGTTCTCCATCTCGCGGACGTTCCCGGGCCAGCGGTGGGCGAGAAGCCAGGCCATGGCTTCCTCGCTAAACCCCTCGAAGCGCTTTCCGAGCGCCTGCCCGGCGCGCTCCAGGAGGTGGAGCGCCAGGAGGGGGATATCTTCGGGGCGCTCCCTGAGGCTCGGGAGCTGGATCGGAATCACGGCGAGCCGGTAATAGAGGTCCTCCCTGAACTTCCCCTCGGCGACGAGGGCGGACAGATCGCGGTTGGTCGCGGTGAGGACCCGCAGGTCCAGGCGCATCTCTTCGCTGGCGCCCACAGGGCGAATCGCCTTGTCCTGGAGCGCGCGCAGGAGCTTGGCCTGGAGCGCTGGCGGCATGTCGGCGATTTCGTCCAGGAACAGGGTGCCGCCGTTGGCCTCGGCGAACAGGCCGCGGCGCTTGCGGTCGGCGCCGGTGAACGCGCCCCTCTCATGACCGAACAGCTCGGACTCGAGGAGGGGCTCCGGAATCGCGGCGCAGTTCACGGGAACGAAGGCACCGCCGCGGCGCCCGCTGTTCCAGTGGATGGCCCGCGCGACGAGTTCCTTCCCGGTCCCGCTCTCTCCGAGGAGGAGCACGGTCGCCTCGCTTTCAGCCACGGCGCGGATCTGCTCGAAGACCGCCTGCATGGCCTTGGAGCGTCCGATCAGGTTATCGAAGCGATAGCGCCGCTCTACTTCCTCCCGGAGCCGGCGGTTCTCGTCCCGGAGGCGTCGGTCCTCCAGCGCCCGGCGCACGGCCAGGCTGACCTCAGCCAGCTTGAAGGGCTTCGTGAGGTAGTCATAGGCGCCCTGCCGCATGGCCTCGATGGCGGTTTCGAGGCTCCCGAAGGCGGTCATCAGGAGCACCCGGGACGCGGGCTGGATCCGCAGGGCCTCGCGGAGCACCCCGAGGCCGTCCACCTCATCCATCACCAGATCCGTGAGGACCACCGCGTACTCCTCGCGCTGGAGCGCGGCGAGGGCATCGGACCCGCTGATGGCGCTGGTGACAGCCCACCCCTCGCCCTCCAGATGACGCTGGAGGAGCGCCACCATCTCCGGGTCGTTGTCGACGAGCAGGATCCGGGGCGTCACGGCTGACCCGCCTCCGCCGGCAGCCACACGGTGAAGGTCGTCCCCTCGTCGGGCCGGCTCTCGACGCGGATCTCTCCGCCGTGCTCTCGAACGATGTCCCGGCAGATGGACAGCCCGAGTCCGGTCCCCTGCCCCGAGGGCTTCGTGGTGAAGAACGGCTCAAAAACTTGCGATAGCAGGTCGACAGGGATTCCCGAGCCGGTGTCCGACACCGCGACGGTGACGCCCGCCCGACCATCGCGACTCACGCGATTGGCGCTGACGCCAACGCGCCCGCCGGCCGGGGTGGCCTCGAGGGCGTTCATCAGAAGGTTGATCAGCACCTGCTGGAGCTGGTTGGGGTCGGCCAGCATGGGCGGGAGATCCTGCGGAACTGCCGCGGTCAGCGCGACGCCGCGGCGGCGGGCTGCGTGCGCGAGCAACGGGAGGAGACGCTCCAGAACGGGGGCCAGGGCAATGGGCTGGACCTCGGGCTTCCGAGGCCGCACCATGTCCAGGAGCGAACGGATGATCCCGGAGATCCGATCGATCTGTGCGATGATGACTTCCAGGTCCGGGCGTCGCGGGTCGTCCTGTGGGAGTGATTTCAGCAGGAACTCGGCGCGTCCCGAAATGATGTTGAGCGGCGTGCCGACCTCGTGCGCGATACCGCTCGCGAGCTTCCCCGCCACCGCAAGGGTTTCCGCCTGGCGCACCTGCTGCTCGAGATCCAGCGTTCGCTCCGTCTCGGCCAGAAGTCTCCCGCGGGCCGCTTCCAGTTGTTCAGCCATGCGGTTGAAGGCCTCGGCGACCCGGCCCAGTTCGTCCCGGCGCTCGACGGGCAGGGGCGGCCCCCGCTGACCCTGCCCCAGGCTTCGGATCCCTTCGGCGAGCCCGGAGAGCGGGCGGAGCACCTGGCGCTGAAGCATGAATCCGGTGAGGGTCGCCACGACGACCAGCAGGACGCCCAACCGGAGCCACACGTCCCGGGTGGCGGCCTGGACCCTTCGCTCTACCCCCGCGGCCAGGTGGACGACCTCCATGGCGCCCTGGATCTCCCCCCTGCGCCCCCTGAGCGGGACCAGATAGTAGAGGACGGGCTGCTTGCCCCTGCGCTGGTAGAAGCCCTGCGGCTGACCTGTTTCGATCACCCGGCGCAGGGGTTCGCCCGGGATTTCTTCCCCGATCGAAAGCGGGTTCGACACCAGGGTGGCAGCGAGCTTCCTGTCAAAAAGCCTGATCCGGTCGATCTGCTCCTGGTCTTCCACGATCTCGAAGAGAAGGCGTTTGATGTCCGATATCTGCCGGTCCCGGAGCGCGTTCTCCACCGCGATCTGGATGGCCTTGGTGGTGAGGGCCATGTTGCGCCGGTCCTCGTCGAGGAGCTGGGCCTGCTCCTCGCGAATGCGGACGAGCCCGTACACCCCGACCACCAGGACCAGCGGGATGACCAGCGTCAGGATCAGACGAAGCCGGAGACCCATGGCTCGAGCGAACAAAGTTTACTCCCTCCGGGTCCCGGCAACCACCGGCACCCCTCGGCTCGAACCACCATTCCTGGGGGAGGGCTCGGAGGGGGCCCGGGGTACCCACGCCGAAGGCGTGGGTGTCCCCCTCCGATGACCTAGGTCAGCAGCTTGATGATCACGGCGATCGTCAAGGCCACGGCGGCCATTCCGAGGGCTACCACGAGGCCTTCATATCCCTCTTTGATCTTCATCTGGTATCCTCCGTCCCGGGGCGTCCGCCTGCAGAGCAAGCGACGCCCCTGTGTGGGAACGCATCGAGAGGTGATCAATCTCGGAGGGGGGCCACCCACGCCGACCCCCCGCGCTGGCGCGCGCACCCACTTCGTGGGTACCCGGCGCGAGTACCCGCCCCTTCCGATGCCTCCCCCCTGTTGTTCGAGCGTGGCGGGTTCGGCCATGCCGTGAGGCGGGCCACCCGCCGCGCGAGGCCCGAGTAGATTGCGCGGGCCGGGTACCCACCGCGGAGTGGTGGGTGCGCGCTCGAACGGTAGTTCGCGTGGCGCCCGTCTCCCCGAGCGATCGGCCGCCGCCTGGAGTGGCGGTGACCGGATGGATCAGGGAAGACGGCAGGTCAGAATGGCGGGACGGAAATCAGTCGTCTTCGGTCAGGCGGGGAACGGACGGGTCAGACGAAGGGTCGCGCCGCGGGAGCAGCACGATCAGCGCCACCGCGCTGCTCCACCGCTGCGGATCGGCGGGCGTCTTCGGGCTCAGGCGCGGCAGCGCGTCAGGCTCCCGGAGCACGTCCGCCTGCCGGGCGAGCGCGACGTCGCTCGTGTGGACGGGCTGGGCCCGGACCCCCACCACCGACTCGTCCGGGTTGAACCGGAAGGCCCCGGGCAGCCACGGCATCGCCAGGTCGAGCAGGAGGTGGAAGACGAGGAACAGGCTGAAGAGCGACCTCATCGACCGCATCGTCCCGGAAGCCAGCACTTCGTGACCTTTATACACCCGCAGCCGGAAGAGGCGCAACGAGAAAAAACGCCAACGACTTGACGCGCGGGGTCGCCTGATGGAAGGTAGAAGATGAAGTACGACTGATGGTGGCGGCACGGCCGTTCGTCTTTAGCGGGTGCATCGAGCTCAGAGAGATCCCGGGCCATCGGGCCCGGGACGAACGCGAGCTGCTGGAGAAGCTCGAGCAGGTGCCCGTCGGCTCGGTGTACTACCACACGCACGGCGTCTTTCTCCGCCACCCCCAGCTCGCGCGCGCCTACCCGAACGATTTCGCCAACTGGGTCGCCACCCACATCCGCGACCAGGTGCTCGCCGAGCGGCTGAGCATCGTGGACCCGTTCCACTTCTCGAGCCTGGAGGAGCTTCGCGAAGAGCTCATCTCGGTCATCGACGATCACATCTCCACGCTCCATCCGGTCCCCCGGGTGGTCTTCGGCGATCCCTTTTTCTTCGTCCAGTCCCACCTCCTCGAAATCTCCACCGGCCTGGAAGCGCGGACGCTGGAGGAATTTCGACGCTGCCTGGCCGCCGTGGACGCGAGCGCCATCTACCTTCACGTCCTGGATGCGCGGGCCCGGCGGGGACTCGAGGGCGGCGACTTCGCCCACTGGATCGGCGATGAGCTGAAGCTCCCCGCACTGGCCGAGGAGGTCAGCCGAATCAGCCCCTACCTGGGCGGGCTGGAGCAGATGCGCCGGCAGAGCCTGCGCCTCCTGGACGCCGAGCTGGACCGAGGAGCTCACGCCGGTGAGCGCTAGCGCGATCACCATCGACAGCTACCGGGACGTCACGCCAAAGGGCGCCGTGGACCTCCTGCTCCGCCTCTCCGAACGGGGGCGCGGCCGGCACTTCTTGCACGTGAACTCCACCCGGTACGGCGGCGGAGTCGCCGAAATCCTCACCCGGCTCGTCCCGATCATGACCGACCTCGGGATCAAGGCCGACTGGGAGGTCATCGAGGGGGACGCGGACTTCTTCGCCACCACCAAGGCGTTCCACAACGCTCTGCAAGGCGTCGAGCAAGTATTCACCGAGGCCATGCTGGACCACTACCTCGCGATCAACCGGGCCAACTCCGAACGCCTGAGGCCCGCGGGCGACCTCGTGCTGATCCATGATCCCCAGCCCGCGGCGATGGTCGAGACGCGCCCGCCCGAGGGGAAGTGGGTCTGGCGGTGTCACATCGACCTCTCGGTGCCCCAGCGTCGGGTGTGGGCGTTCCTCCGGCGCTTCGTGGTCCGCTACGATGCCGCGATCTTCTCCCTGCCCGCCTTTGCGCAGCAGCTGCCCGTCGCCCAGTTCCTCGTCTACCCCTCGATCGATCCGCTGGCGGAAAAGAACCGCCGGATGAGCAAGCAGGAGATCCGCAAGATCCTGGAGGCGCTCCAGCTTCCGGACGACAAGCCGATGCTTCTGCAAGTCTCGCGATTCGACCGCTTCAAGGACCCCGTCGGTGTCATCAACGCGTACCGCATGGTAAAGCGCTACCACGACGTCCGGTTGGTGCTGGCCGGGGGCGGGGCGGCGGACGACCCCGAAGGGGCCCAGGTTTTGGCCGACGTGCGGGAGGCCGCCGGCCGTGATCCCGACATCCACGTGCTCGACCTCCCGACCAACGCCCACCTCCAGATCAACGCGCTTCAGCGCGCGGCGACCATCGTCATCCAGAAATCGACGCGTGAGGGGTTCGGCCTCACCGTGGCCGAAGCCATGTGGAAGGGAAAACCCGTGATCGGCGGCGCCACGGGTGGGATCATGGTTCAGATCGTCTACGGCGTGACCGGCTACACCGTGAATTCCGTCGAGGGAGCAGCCTACTGGATCCGCCACCTCCTGAGCAACCCCCAGCTTATCCGAAAGATGGGTGAGGCCGGTCGGGAGCACGTTCGCCAGAACTTCCTCATTACCCGCCACCTCCGCGACTACCTCTCCCTCCTGGCCCATCTGACCCGATAGGGAACCCGGAGGGGGGCCACCCAGGCACCCCCTCGCATTCGGAGTGGATGACCTGGTACCCGCCCATTCCGGTCCTCCCCCAGGCGCAGTTCGAGCCGAGGGGCGTCTGC
>JACQWB010000062.1 GCA_016209385.1 Candidatus Rokuibacteriota bacterium | reverse complement strand
CGCCTGCGGCTCGTCGGCAGCCCCTCGCCTCGAACCACCATTCCTGAGGGAGGCCTCGGGGGGGGCCGGGCGGGTACCCGGGCCGAAGGCCCGGGTGCGCCGAAGGCGTGGGTGTCCCCCTCCGATTGTCCTACGCGGGGAGCGTGGTCAACCCGAGTTGTCGTGCCGCCCCACGGATGCGCGTGTCGAGAGTCAACACGGTTAGTCCCGCGATGGCAGCGCGCGCGACCAGAGCGCTGGCGAGGTGAAGCGCGTCGAGGGTGCGGATCGGTTCGACGGGGAAGGGGCGCCGTGCCCGGTCGACCACACTCGCATCGATGTGCAAGATGTTCCAATGCGCGGCAGCCGCATTCAAACGAGCGCGGAGGTCGGCACTCTGGGCCTCGGAGAGCTCCCGGGATGTGTGCGCTCTGATCAGTACCCGATCACACTCGACGAGCGTCAGATCCGAAGCCACAACAACGTCGGCCGCCGCGAGCGCCTTCCGAACTTCCTCGCCGGATGGCTCACCGAACAACCAAGCAAGTACGGCGCTGGACTCCGCGTATACCGTCAGCGCTCTGCTCTTTCTTCTTCGAGAAGGCGTTGGACCCTGCCGGCGGGCAGGCGACTCGGCATCGCGGGATAGAGCCCGGCCTCATTCGGGGCGCCGAGCGTGAGCAAGCCTTTTTTGGCAAGGCCGGCAAGGCCGGAGTGGTCACTCAGATCCGATGCAGCGACGACCGGAGGGCGGAGCTCTGCCACAACCTGACCGCGGTCTGTCACAAGGACAATGTGCCCGCGCCGGACCAGCCGGATATAGGCGCTCAGGCGGTTCTTGAGATCGCGCAGACCCACTTTCCTCATACCGAGCGTAATGTAGCTTCATGAGGCCACATTGTCAAGCAGAAGGAGGTCCTCGGCGCCAAAACCTCTTTTCAGGGGGCCGCGTCGTCATGAGCCGACCGGTGACGGTCGAGAAGTTCACTGTGCTCTGTGCTCCTGTCCCCACGCCTCCTCGTCGGTCTGCGAAGGGGGACTGTAGCAGGCCCGGAGGCCAGCCAGCCTCTCCTGGTCAAGCAGGTAGAAGCGGCCCCGCCGCTCGCCGATCCCTCTATCGCGTTTGGGGCATTGGCCCCGCTGTCGCTGCGCCCTGCTCTTCTCTCCCGGGGCGGTGGAGCGGGCGCAGCGAACCCACACGGAGGAGTTTTATGAGCCAGGACAGCGCCTTGACAGTGGTGGGGCGCGATCATATACTCCCGCCATCTCGCCCGAGGGGGGAAGGACTATGGCCACGCTGCTGATCAACGGCAAGTCCTACACCGTCGACGTCGACCCTGACACGCCGCTCCTCTGGGTCATCCGCGAGCGGCTCCGCCTGACGGGCACCAAGTACGGGTGCGGCATCGCGCAGTGCGGGGCCTGCACGGTCCATCTCGACGGCGCCGCCGTCCGCTCCTGCGCCACGACCGTCGCCCAGGCCCAGGGCAAGAGGATCACCACGATCGAGGGCCTCCACCCCGAAGGCAAGCACCCGGCCCAGCTCGCGTGGATCGCCGAGCAGGCGCCGCAGTGCGGCTACTGCCAGTCGGGGCAGATCATGCAGGCCGCGGCGCTGCTGGCGAAGAACCCGAAGCCGAGCGACGACGAGATCGTCGCCGCCATGTCCGGCAACCTCTGCCGGTGCGGGACGTATCTCCGGATCAAGCGAGCCATCAGGCGCGCGGCGCAGGGGGTGTAGCCATGGACGCGACTTCGACCGGACTCAGCCGTCGGGACTTTCTCAAGACGACCGGGGGCGCCGGCGCGGGGCTGGCGCTGTGGTTCGCGATTCCCTGGGATCGGGAGCCGGCCAGCGCCGCTGACAAGTTCGAGCCCAACGCGCTCCTCACCATCACGCCGGACGGGATCATCACCGTCCACATCACCAAGGCCGAGATGGGGCAGGGCATCGGCACGGCCATGGCCCAGATCGTGGCGGAAGAGCTGGAGGCGGACTGGCAGGACATCCGGATCGACTATCCGATCAACGACCCGAAGTACGGCTTCATGGGCACCGGTGGGAGCCGGAGCGTGAGCGGCACCTTCGACGCGCTCTCGCGGGCGGGGGCGGCGGCCCGGATCATGCTGCTCGACGCCGCGGCGCGCCGCTGGAACGTCCCGCCCGAGGACTGCGTTGCCGAGCGCGGGGTCGTCCGCCACCCACCGACCCAGCGCTCGATCGCGTACGGGGAGATCGTGGCCAAGCTGCCCATCACCAAGACGCTCACCCCGGAGGACCTGAAGCGGATCCCGCTCAAGAAGCCGAGCGAGTACAAGGTCATCGGCAAGTGGGTCCCGCGGCTCGACATCCCGGAGAAGACTACCGGGCAGGCGAAGTTCGGGATCGACGTGTTCCTGCCGGGCATGGTGTACGCGAAGGTCGCCTACCCGCCGACGCGCGAGGGCGGCCGGCACCTGGCCGTTGAGGACAGTGCCGCGAAGCAGGTCAAGGGCTACGTCCAGACGGTCGTCGCCAGCGATCTCGTGGCGGTGCTGGCCGACAGCTACGAGGCGGCGGTCAAGGCACGGGACGCGCTCAAGATCACGTGGGATCCGGGCCCGCACGCCCGCGTCAGCACCGCGTCCATCCTGCAAGATTACGAGCGGAAGGTCCGGTCGGAGGCCGGCGTGCCGTGGGTGAACGTCGGCGACGTCAGGGCGGGGATGGCCCAGTCAGCGCGGGTCCACTCGGCGACGTACACGACCGACTTTATCGTCCACGCCCAGATGGAGCCGATGAACTGCGTCGCCCGCTTCGAGGGAGGCGTGCTCGAGATCTTCACCGGCACGCAGCTTCAGACGCGCGTCGCCGGATTGGTCGGTAAGCGGCTGGGCCTGGATCCCTCCAAGATCCGGATCCACCAGCAGTACCTGGGCGGGGGCTTCGGACGGCGGCTCGAGGGGGACATCGTCATCGAAGCCGGCATCATCGCCAAGGAAGCGGGGCGGCCAATCAAGCTGATCCGCTCCCGCGAGGAGGACCTCCGGCGCGGCTACTACCGGAGCATCTCGTTCCAGACGTTGAAGGCCGGGCTCGATGCCAGCAGCCGGGTAATGGCCTGGGAGCACGCGGTCGTCACGGCCTATCCCCGCGCGCGCGGTGGGGCCTCCTCGACAAGCGCGGCCTCGACCCGTTCGCCCTCAACGGCGCCGACCATGTCTACGACATGCCGAACCAGCTGGTTCGGGCGATCCAGGGCGAGACCGGGATCTCCGTCGGCTACTGGCGCGCGGTCGCGCCCGGATACACCTTCTTCGCGCTGGAGACGTTTCTCGACGAGCTGGCGCGCCTGGCCAAGGCCGATCCCCTCCAGTACCGGCTGGCCATGCTGGCAAAGCAGCCGCGGCTGGCCCGGGTGCTCGAGCTGGCCGCGCGGCGCGCGGGCTGGGGGGCGCCCTTGCCGCCCAACGTCGGGCGTGGCATCGCGTGCGCCACGGCCCAGGAGCGCGAGAAGCCGACCTACACCGCGGCCGTCGTGCAGGCCCGCGTGGACCCCCAATCGGGCCAGGTCCGCGTGGAGAAGATCATCTGCGCGGTGGACGTGGGCATCGTGGTCAACCCTGACGGCGTGCGCGCCCAGGTGGAGGGAGGGCTCATCTTCGGTCTCAGCGCCGCGCTCAAAGAGCGAGGCACGGTGACCAACGGAGCCTTCGACCAGAGTAACTTCCACGACTACCAGATCCTGCGGATCAACGAGATTCCCGAGGTCGAGGTGCACGTGGTGGAGAGCACCGAGCCTCCCACCGGCATCGGGGAGCCAGGGGTGACCGTCGTCGCCCCCGCGCTCAGCAACGCCGTCTACGACGCGACCCGTGCCCGGGTGCGCAGCGTCCCGTTCCTCCCCGAGCGGGTGCTGGAGGCGCTCAGGGCGAGGGTGTAGGCCGGGGGCGGCCCCGGCGGGCAGGCTGGGGCTGGCCCGCCGCTGACGGATCGTCGTGGTCGTCGGCTCAGACGCCGCCCCCGCCTTTCCTGCCTTCCCTGCTCGCAGGCGCTGAGGAGGGGCACACGATGAAGCACAATGGCTCTGCGCGCCGGTTCGGATCAGCAACAATGCCCACCCTTCCCCTCCCCTGGTTGCGCCCTCGCGCCGGAGACCGCCCGCCGAGCCGATCAATACGGCGAACGCTGAGCACCCTGGTCGTGGTCAGCCTCCTCGCGCTCCCCGGTCCTGGGGCCGAAGGCGCAGAGCTGATCGGCTACGCCGTCCTGCACGCGGACACATTCGCTGCCGGTCCTCCCTCAGGGGCCTTTGGCAGGACCGGGGAGCGTGGCATGCCGCGCTTTCCGGCCCAGCCGGTCCAGGGCTTCTCTGCGATCCGTCCCCTGGGTGGGGGCGCGTTCCTCGTCCTGTCGGACAACGGCTTCGGGACCAGGAAGAATAGCCCCGACTACCTCCTGCGGATCTACACGATCCGCCCCGACCCTCGCACGGCCCAGGGCGGCACGGGGGCCATCGCCGTGGATTACACGTTCGTGCAGCTCCGGGATCCAGACCGCAAAGTCAACTTCCTGATCGTGAACGAGAATACGGCGGACCGGCTCCTGACCGGGGCCGATTTCGATCCTGAGTCGCTGGTCGCAGGACGAGACGGGACCCTGTGGGTGGGTGAGGAGTTCGGACCATTTCTCCTCCACTTCGACGCGACGGGACGACTCCTGGCGCCACCCATTCGGGTGCCTGATCCGCGCCCCGGCAAGGACCCGGCGAAGGACTTCGTCCGATCCCCCGACAACCCCTTCCTGGTCCCGCCGCCGCCCGGAGCACCTAACCCGGCGAACTTAGGCCGCAGCAAGGGCTTTGAGAACATGACCCTCAGCCCGGACGGGACCCGGCTCTACGCGATGCTGGAAGGTCCGCTCGCCGGCGATCCCGCAGACCGGCTCCTCATCCTGGAATTCGATCTGGCAACCGAGCGTTTCACCGGCCGCTCGTGGGCGTACCGAATGACCACCCCCGGGCATGCGGTCCGTGACATGGCCTCGGTCAGCGAGAACGAGTTCCTGGTCATCGAGGGGGACGAGGGCCATGGGCCCAAGGCCCAGTACAAGAAAATCTTCTTGATCGACCTGGGCCGGAAGGACGCGGAGGGCTACGTGGCAAAGGAGGAGGTGGCGGACCTCCTGAACATCCGCGACCCGAACAACCTGGCGGGCTTCGGGCCGAAGTTTGCCTTTCCCTACTGGACCATCGAGGGGGTGGCCCCGCTCGACCCTACGAGCATCGTCGTGGTGAACGACAACAACTACCCCCTCGCGGGAGCCCGGCGTCCGGGGGTCCGCGACTCGAACGAATTTCTGGTCCTCAAACTCGACCGGGCTCTGAATCTTGACCCGCGCCTGGCCGTGAAGTAGCCGCAAGCTTCCGTATCTTGGCGCCACCGTGCGCGAGGGGGGCTGGCCGGGCGCCGCTCGAGTCCCGGCCGTCCGGGAGGCGTCCCGGGCGGGAGGGCTGAGAGGGCCTCTGTAGTTCGTAGGCTCAGAAGGAGGACTGCTATGCGCGGTCGGGTGCTGATGGGTCTCGTCTTGGTGCTGGCTACGCTCCTGGTTGCAGGACAGGCGCTGGCACAGCAGGGCCGTTGGAGCAAGTTGAAGCCGATCCCGCAGGGAGAAGAGGAGGTCTATGGGACGGCCGCCGGCGGCAAGCTGTACGTTCTGGGCGGCCTCGGAGCCTTCCCGGGCTGGGAGCCCAAGCAGATGCTGTGGAGCTACGATCCCGCTTCCGACCAGTGGACGAAGCTGCCGTCGATCCCCGAAGGGATCCACCACGTGGGCTTCGCCGCGGTGGGCACCAAGCTCTACTCGATCGGCGGCTTCCTCATCGCGCGTCCTGCCGGCGGGGGGCTCCCCGCCTGGGTCCCCACGAACTCGATCTGGATTTTCGATCTCACCACCAACACCTGGTCGAAAGGCGCCCCTCTGCCCACCCCGCGCGGAGCGCTGACGGCCACCGCGGTCGGGACCAAGATCTACGCCATCGGCGGCGCGAAGAATCCCAGCTACTCGACCCCCGAGCTGCGGCCGACGGTACCGGTCGAAAACGTCGCGACGAACGAGGTCTACGACACCACGACCAACACCTGGTCCTCAGCTCGGCCGATGCTGACCGCGCGCAACCACCATGGAGCGGCCCTGATCGACGGCAAGATCTACGTCGTGGGCGGACGCGTCGGCTCGACCTTCATCATCGGTCTGTCCACCAACGTCAACACCCACGAAGTCTACGACGTGGCGAAGGACACCTGGTCCTCCGTGCTCGGCGTGCCGACGGCGCGCAGCGGGGTCGGTGTCGGGGTGCTCAACGGACGACTGCACGTGCTCGGCGGCGAGGCCTACCTGAACGACCTGGTGGGAACCTATCGCACGCATGAAGCCTACGACCCGAAGACCAACAGCTGGGAGCGCTTGCCGCCGATGCCCACGCCCCGACACGGTCTGGCGGTCGCCGAAATTGGCGGCAAGATCTACGCGGTGAGCGGCTCCAACGTGGCCGGCGGGGGCGGGCCGCACGAGGGCGTCAACGTGAACGAGGTCTACGACCCGAAGTAACCCGTCGGGTGTTGGATTGGAGGAGAAAATGGGTGCGTATCGGGAATCCCGGACTGTGCCATCACATCGTCGCATCGTCTCGTTGCTGCTCACGGCAGCCGCGCTGATCCTGGGAGTGGCCCAGGGGGTGGCCGGCCAGCCGACCCCGGTGGGCGAGGTGGTCTATGCGTGGCATGTCACCATCGCCCCGGCCTGGTTCGACCCGTCCACCGCCCCGCCGCAGATCACCCCCTTCGGGATGCTCTATGCCCTTCACGATGCCCCGGTCCGCCCGCTCCCGGGGCAGAAGGTGGGCAACAGCCTGGCCGAGTCATGGACGGAGAGCGCGGATGGCCGGGTGTACGACTTCAAGCTGCGCCGTGGGCTCAAGTTCCATAACGGCGACCCCGTCACCGCCGAGGACGTGAAGTTCAGCTTCGAGCGCTACAAGGGGTCGGGGGCCAAGCTGTTGCAGGAGCGCGTCCGCCAGGTGGAGATCGTCGATCCCCTGACGGTGCGCTTCCACCTGAAGGAGCCCTGGCCGGACTTCATGACGTTCTACGGGACCACGGCCACGGCCTCCGGGATCGTCGTCCCCAAGAAATACCTGACCCAGGTCGGGGACGACGGCTTCAAGAAACATCCGATCGGCGCCGGCCCCTACAGGTTCGTGAGCCACAAGCCCGGCGTCGAGGTGGTGCTGGAAGCCTACACGGGGTACTGGCGGAAGGTGCCCCACGTCAAGCGGCTGGTCATGAAGAGCGTCCCCGAAACCGCCACGCGAGTGGCGATGCTGAAGAACGGGGAGGCCGACATCGCCGCTGCCCTGGATGGCGAGTACGCGGAGAGCGTGCGACGGGACCCGCGCCTCATGCTCGCCCCCTCGAAGCATGCGTCCATGTACTGGATCGAGTTCGCCGACCAGTGGGACCCCAAGTCCCCGTGGCACGACAAGCGCATGAGGCTCGCGGTCAATTACGCGCTGGACCGCAAGGCGATCAGCGAGGCCGCCTGCCTGGGCTACTGCCCGCCGGCCGGGGTCATCGTGCCCCGCGTCATGGACTTCGCCCTGCAGGCCGCCCCGCACCCCTACGACCCGCAGAAGGCCAAGCAGCTGCTGGCCGAGGCCGGCTATCCACAGGGGTTGGACGCCGGGGAGTTCGTGCCGATCCCGCCGTTCTTCGCGGTGGCGGAGGCTGCGGTGAACTACCTGAACGCGGTCGGGATCCGGGTGAGGATGCGCACGGTCGAGCGCGCGGCCTTCTACGCCGCCTGGCGGGAGAAGAAGCTGCGTGGGCTGTTCCTCGTCGCCGCGGGGAACTCGGGCAACGCGGCGAGCCGTGTCGAGGCGTTCATGTACTCCAAGGGAAGCTACGCCTACGGGGGGTATCCCGACATCGACGACCTGTTCCAGCAGCAGGCCCGCGAGCGGGATCCCGGCAAGCGCGAAGCCTTGCTCCACCGCATCCAGCAGCTCACGATCGACCGCGTGATGTTCGCGCCGATCATGGACTACCGCACCCTGAGGGGAGTCGGGCCGCGGCTGGCCGAGCCCGCGCTGGACTCGATCCACTTGTTCCCCTACCCGGCGTACGAGGACATCCGGCTCAAGGGCCAATAGCAATGGACTTCGGGATCTTCATGGAGTTTGAAACGCGTCGCGGGAGCAGTCAGGTCGCGGCGTTCCACGAAGGCTTCGAGCTGGTGGACGCGGCTGAGGCCTGGGGACTGGACGGCGTGTGGCTGGGGGAGATGCACTTCAATCCGGCCCGTTCGGTGCTCTCCGCCCCGATCGTCGTGGCCAGTTCCATTGCCACGCGTACCAGACGCCTGCGGGTGGGGATGGCTGTTCAGGTCCTTCCCTTGAACAACCCGTTGCGCATCGCCGAAGAGGCGGCGACCGTGGATCATATCAGCAAGGGTCGCTTCGATTTCGGGATCGGTCGCAGCGGATTCCCGCGTGTCTATGACGTGTACGGGATTCCCTACGCAGAAAGCCAGGCGCGCTTTCACGAAGCGCTCGAGATCATCCTGAAGGCCTGGACAGGGGAGCCGTTCAGCTACCAGGGCGAGTACTATCGGTTTGAGAACGCTACCGTCGCACCCCGTCCCTATCAGCTCCCCCATCCGCCTATCCGGATGGCCGCCACCACCGAGGAGACCTTTCCCCGGGTCGGCCAGATGGGACTGCCTATCTTCGTCGGGCTGCGCGGCATGGACATCCCCGAGCTGCGGGGACATCTCCAAGCGTACCGCGAGGCCTGGCGCGAAGCGGGTCACTCCAGCGAGCCCAATATATGTCTGCGCATCCCTGTCTACGCTGCGCCGACGGAGAGGGAGGCCGTGGAGGAGCCCGGCGAGAGCATCACCTACTATTTCAGTCGTCAGGCCGAGATCACCCGGGCGGCGTCGAGGCGCGCCGGCACCGGATCCGCCGAGCGACACCAGGCCCGGGCCGAGCGCCTGGCCAACCTATCGTACGCGCAGATCCTGCACGCCAGAGTTGCGTTCGGCACGGTAGACCGGCTGATCGATCGCCTGACCCAATTGCAAGACGAGCTGGGCCTGAATGGTATTGTGGCCGAACTGAACCCCGGCGGGCTCATTCCCGCCGAACAGGTGAAGCGGAGCCTGCACCTCCTGACCCATCAGGTGATGCCCGCGTTCAAGTGAGCGGCGCTCGCGGGCAGCGCCTGAGGAGGCAGGGCCACGCTTCGACCTGAGGGAGGCTTTATGGGCACGCTGCGTTTGAGGTTGTCCCGCGCACTCTCCCTGAGCGCCTTGCTGCTCGCCTCCTCGCCGGCGGCGGCCGAAGCATCGTCGGGCGTAATCTTCAGTAGGCCTGTTCCCCTGATTCATCCAGGCGCGGAGTACCGGACTTGCCTCCTCGGCATCTTCCCCGGACCGCAGAACCTGCCACTCGTTCACAACTGGTACGTTATGGCTCGCGGGGCCGGGCCGCAGGCAGTCACGCTGCTGATCTCGGCCGTCGCGGTCAGCGCCGGCGAAAGCGGCGACCTGCAAGCGACGGTCACCGATGCCGCCGGCAACGTGGTCGGCAGCGTCAGCATCCCGTACCCGACGCTTCAGGGGGAGACGACTGAAGGGATGCTCGTGACGCTGATCGGCGGCGTGATCTACAACCTCACGTTCACGTCGCTGCCGATTTCTCTCGGCGCCCAGCACTACAAGGTGGGGGCGGTGGAACGGTCGGTCGAGCTCGGGTGGGCCGGGCCACTCCACTATCTCGAGGGACCCAAGGCCAACTGGGCCTTCCATGCCCAGCAGGGTGAGGACGTCAGCGTGAGGATCGAGGTTGACGCAGAGGTCGATGCGAACGGCGTCCCTGTTCCCGGTGTTCCGAACCAAGCAACGAACATCACCTATGCGGTCCTGAACGCGGACCTGACACCGGGGCCCGTCCCGCAGACACTCGCCCCCATCAGCCCGACGCAGCCCATCGTGATCAACTTCACGAGCGACGAGGATCGGTCGTACATCCTGCAAGTCACGACCAACGGGCATTACCGGGCAGAGAAGCTGAGCGGAGCGGATCGAGGCTTCTACGCGACGCCGTGTCCGCCCGTGCAGCCGCAGCCTTTCCGCGTCAAGGTGGACATCAAGCCCGGCAGCGATCCGAACTCGATCAATTTGAAGAAGCAGGGCTTGGTGCCGGTTGCGGTGCTGACGATTCGCCCCGAGGAAGCCGACGCTCAATTCGCTGCCTTCGACGCGACGCTGCTCGAGGCCGGCGCGCTCCGCATGATGGACCTGGCGGATTTCGCCCCCGGCATCTTCCCGGCCGGCGCGATCCCGATTAGGAGCACCGTCGAGGACGTAGACGGCGATGGCGATCTCGATCTGCTCCTGTTCTTCGAAGCCAAGGATCTGGCCAGCCAGGGCTTCAACGGAGGGCGCTTTGACGCCAACACCACCGCGGCCATCCTCTTCGGCCGCAGACCGGGACAGCCGGTGTTCGGCTTGGACGCGGTCAACACCGTCGGCAGGTAGCTCCGGTTGAGCCAGGACGTGCATGGACCGGAATTCGAAGCGCACCTCGGCGTCCTTCCTGTGGCCAGGCGCACCTGTGTCTGGAAAGGGTCTGTTGGAGAAACGAGTGAGGATGGAGAGTCGGAGTAGGGATTGATGATTGCTCATAACCCCCTCCACAGATCCCAGCGTGCGGGACTACCGCACTGGGCTCTTGCCTTAGGTGACAACGCCAAGTCGCCGCAGGGGATAGGGATGGGT
>JACQWB010000061.1 GCA_016209385.1 Candidatus Rokuibacteriota bacterium | reverse complement strand
TCGGCCGTCGTGGTGAATGCGTTTACCCCACCGGTCGCCCCGGACTTTGTCGAAGCGCCCGAGCCGTCAGACCAGCTATTTGGGATAGTGGACACACAGATTAGGGCCGGGGCGCTTGACCTTGCCCTTGCACCTTTGTCTGAAGGCCTTACAAGTAATCTCTTCCCCCTGGAGCTGGGTGCAGGATTTGTGATGGGTTTTTGCCTTGGAGTCGCACGTTCCGCCCCTATGAATATGGCCGACTAGGGGGATCGTCGTGACGGACTTGGCGGGCGCCGCTTTCCTGGTCTCGCGCGTTCGGGCCGTTGCCATTGGCTGGCCTCCTTTCGCGGCAAATTACAACGATCCCCGCTCCTAATGGAGCCTGTTCCTTACAGGAACTCAAGCACATTTGTCAATGATAGATCGTTGACACGAGGAGAAAACAGCCTATGATCGGGCGGGCTTGTGAAAGGAAGAGAACGCGAAGGCTAGAGGTCTGAGTTTGCTTTATCCCTTCTCTGGTGCGAACTGGGTGGAGCGCCTGCGTGTTCTGGTGCGTGTAACGCTCCTTGTTGCTCTCGTCTGGCTGGGCGGGTGTGCCCGGGGGGAGGTGCCGGAGGCCCGAGCCCAGCGCGAGGGTGGCCAGGGTGGCGCGCCGACCGCGCCGGCAGAGCCCGCCCAGCCGCCCCCGCCGGTGCCCAAGCCGCCTTCCTATGGCGACGCGCTCGTGGAGGGGTCCATCGGGGACGCGAGCAACCTGATCCCGATCCTGGCCGCGGACAGCGCCTCGCACAACATCGGGGGGCTGATCTACAACGGCCTGGTGAAGTACGACCGGGACTTGAACATCGTGGGGGACCTGGCCGAGTCCTGGCAGGTGAGCCCCGACGGCCTCACCCTCACCTTCCGCCTGCGCCGCGGGGTCCGGTGGCACGACGGCCACCCCCTGACCGCCGAAGACGTCCACTTCACCTACCGGGTCCTGGTGGACCGCAAGACCCCCACGGCCTACGCCGAGGACTTCCTGCAGGTGGCGAAGGCCGAGGTCCTCGACCCCCACACCTTCCGCGTGCGCTACCGGCAACCGTACGCCAAGGCGCTGATCAGCTGGGCGGTCTCCATCCTCCCCCGCCACCGGCTCGAAGGGCAGGACCTGACGAAGACCCCGCTGGCCCGCCGGCCCGTGGGCACGGGCCCCTACCGGTTCGTCGAGTGGAAGACCGGCGAGAAGATCGTGCTGGAGGCCAACCCCGACTACTTCGAGGGGCGCCCCTTCCTGGACCGCTACGTCTACCGGATCATCCCGGACCAGGCCACGATGTTCCTGGAGCTCAAGGCGCGGAGCCTGGACATGATGGGGCTGACCCCGCTCCAGTACGCGCGGCAGACCACCCGCCCGGAGCTGCAGGCCCGCTTCCGGCGCTACCGGTACGCGGCCTTCGCCTACACCTACCTCGGGTACAACCTCCGCCACCCGCTCTTCCGCGACCGGCGCGTCCGGCAGGCCATCAGCTACGCCATCGACCAGCAGGAGCTCATCCAGGGGGTGCTGCTCGGGCTCGGGCAGTCGGCCACGGGCCCGTACCGCCCCGGGACCTGGGCCTATAACCCGCATGTCCAGCGCTACCCCCACGACCCGGAGCGCGCCCGGGCCCTGCTGCGGGAGGCCGGGTGGCGGGACACGGACGGCGACGGGATCCTGGACTGGGACGGCCGCCCCTTCGCCTTCACGATCCTGACCAACCAGGGGAACGAGAGCCGGGCGAAGACCGCGGAGCTGATCCAGTGGCGGTTGCGCAAGGTGGGGATCGCGGTGAAGATCCGGACGGTGGAGTGGGCCGCCTTCGTGAACGAGTTCCTGGACAAGCGGCGCTTCGAGGCCGTCGTGCTCGGGTGGCGGACGGGGCAGGACCCCGACCTCTACAACGTCTGGCACTCCAGCAAGACGGGGCCCAAGCAGCTCAACTTCATCGGCTTCCGCCACCCCGAGGTGGATCGGCTGCTGGAGCAGGGGCGCCGCACTCTGGACCGGACCGAGCGGAAGCGCTCCTACGATGCCTTCCAGGCCATCCTGGCCGAGGAGCAGCCCTACACCTTCCTGTACGTCCCCGATGCCCTGACCATCGTCCACAGCCGGGTGCGGGGGATCGAGCCGGCCCCGGCCGGGCTCACCTACAACTTCATCCGCTGGTACGTCCCGCGGGACGAGCAGCTCTACGCCGCCCTGGTCCCGTAGGGCATTCAGGACCGGGTTTTTCTGGGCGGTCCCGCCTGCAGGATTGCGGCCGTGAGGAGTATCGTTGGGCCCTAAGAACTCGTGCTTTCGCCGAGATAGCAGGGCGGCAGCGTTCCAGGAGGTCGCCGCCTTCTGCAGGTGAGCGGAAACCAACTAGCAATTGACTATCGGGGAACCTCCTCGCCGGCCTGGCGAAGGATAAGACGGTAAACGGTGTCGCCGACGAAGAATCCGGCTGCGAGCATCTCATCGAGGACGGGCTTCACGGCAGGGACCACCCCGCTCCCCTTGCCGTGGAGTAGAAGCCCAGGAAGACCGAGGACCCTCTGCCCCTCCATCTCCGCCACTCGCCGGGCCGTTGCGTCATCGAGGACAAGGAAATCCGCCGCCAGTTCCCTTGCCAACACGATGGCCTCAGCCTCGCCCCGACCCACCTGGCGCCGCAAGCGGTCCACGCTTGCCCGATCGTAGACCTGCCGCCGGAGGATCCACTCTGCGCGGGCAACCTCCACGCTGCCTGGCTGTCCCTCTCCCCTTCTGACCACTTCATCGTAGACGGCCTCGGGGATGTGCACCGTCCCAGCGATCTGACGGAGCAGATCCAGGCGGCCGATCCGAGAGAGCGCGATGAGGACGCTGGCATCCAGAACAAGGATCACTCCGCCGTGCCTTCTTCAGGGCACAAGGCCTGAAGGTCCCGCTGAAGGTCTTCTGCGGAGTAATCGAACCACGGGATTTGGTATTGAGCCAGGAGGTTGGGGAGGTCCCACAGCGAGATCCCCAAAAGCTCGGCCGCCTTCGCTCGGGAGAGCTTCCCGCGACGGACAAGATCGAGAACCAGGGCGACCTTGGCTCCCCGCCTCGCCTCTTCCTCCGACCCAAGGATCTCCACGAGTTCCGGGGGGAGTTCTAGGGTTACGGGTTTCATCCAATAGATCTCCTTCCTCCTTTAGTGATGCTATCAGCGCCAACCAGGAAAGCCAACCGCAAGTTTTGGAACGCCGCCACCAGCCTCTGCGGCGTATTGGGTCTGTTCCGTTGCTGGAACAACCAACGATTGCGCGACAGTAGGTCCATCAATACGGTCCTATTCTGCTTGCGAGTACACGGCCTTGACCGGGGTGAAATCCGCGGCGTAGTATCCGGAGATCGCCACGGCGTGCAGGAAGGTCATCCTGAGCACAGCGGTGGAGAGCAGCGAGGAGGCGGGCGATGGTGTTGCTTCTTCGGCCCCAGGACCATGCCGGGCTACTGACGATGGACGAGGCCATCGAGGCCGTGGAGGCGGGGTTCCGGGCCCTGGGAGTGCGGATCCTGGCGGCCGCGAGTGCGAAGGGGGTCGGGGTGCCGCTCCCGATTGACGGGGCCGAGTCCCGGGACCGAGCGCATGAGGGACCAGGGCCGGCGACCGGCTGATTCGTCGGAGGGGACAAATGCGGAGACAGGGATGGCTGATCCTGGTGCTGGCGGGCCTGGGGCTGGCCGGGGAGGCGTGGGCCCAGTCCGGGCGCATGCCGGTGGCCTAC
>JACQWB010000060.1 GCA_016209385.1 Candidatus Rokuibacteriota bacterium | reverse complement strand
GACCCGCTCGGCAAGCGCCTCATCCCAGTGGATGCCTACCTGGCGTCGCTGAAAGCCGTGGTCGGTGCTGGGTTGGCATGCTGACTACATGGAAGTATGTTATCAGCATGTCCAAGATGGTCCAGGTGAGGAACGTCCCCGAAGCGCTCCACCGGGCCTTGAAGGCGAGGGCGGCTCTGTCCGGCATGTCCCTGTCTGCCACATCCTCACGGAGCTGCGGCGGATTGCCGAACGGCCCAGTCGCCAGGAGCTGCTGGAGCGCCTCAGGCGCCGGCAGGCGGTGGAGGAACTGCGCCCCTCGGCGGCCGAGATCCTGGCGGCGGAGCGCGAAGGACGATGATCGAACCTCTTCCTGCCGCGGATCTGGGCGCTGCGACCGCACCTCACGGCTTACGATGCCGTCTACGTCTCCCTGGCCGAGGCCCTGGACGCGCCGTTGCTGACCCGTGACCGACGCCTCGCCGCCGCCCCCGGCCACTCGGCCAGGGTCGAGGCCTTCTGAGCGGCCCGCCTGAGCGGGGCCCTGAGTCGGGCCCGGCCGGCTGAGGTTCGTCGCTCGGGCTCCCTGACCTCCTCGCGGGCGCCCTGACCCTCTCCATCTCGACGACGGCCCGCCCAGGATCACAGCACGACGATGGCACTTGGGGTCGGGTCGCCGTACAATGGGTATCGGAGGTTACGGAAGGGGGTCAGAGCTGAAGACCTATGACTTCAAGGTGATCCTGGAGCCCGATGAAACTGGCGGATACGTGGTGACCTGTCCTTCGCTGGCCGGCTGCTATAGCCGGGGCGAGACCGTTGAAGAGGCCCTCGCCAATATCAAGGAGGCCATCGAGCTCTGCCTTGAGGACATGAAGGCTCATGGAGAGGAGATCCCCGACCCCTCTGGGGTGCTCATCGGCAGCGTAGTCGTCAGCCGGTGAGTCCTCTGCTCCCCGGTCTCTGGCCAGGAAGCCGTTTGGGCCTTTCAACGCGTTGCCTATGAAGTTGTTCGCCAGCGCGGGAGCCACATAAGACTCCGTCACCCCTCCGATCCCTCGCGGAAGCCCCTCACTGTGCCGGACCATCGGAGCCTGAAGCCGAGTCTCCTCCGGAAGCTGATCCGGGACGCCGGACTGGAGGTGGAAGAGTTCGTCCAGCTCCTGCGCGCCCTTTAGTCCGGCCACGCCGGGCGGGCCCAAGGTTACGCCCGGGGGCCCAGCACCTCGCGCAGCCACGCGGCGAGGTCGCGGATCTCCTCGGCCGAGACCGCATGGGGCATGGGGTACTCGCGCCACGTCACGCCGTAGCCCAGCTCGAGCAGCCGGTCGCGGCTGTGACGGGCTCGGGTCAGGGGGATGACCTCGTCGTCCGTGCCGTGGGCTATGAAGATGGGCACGCCCCGATTCGCCGGGCTGGCCTCGGCCGCCAGGGTGCCGGCCAGCGGGAGGTGACACGAGAGCGCGATGATGCCGGCGAGCCGTTCGGAATGGCGCAGGCCGGTATGCAGGGCCATGGCGCCTCCCTGGGAGAAGCCGGCGAGGAAGAGCCGACCTGCGGGGATCCCGCGCGCCCGCTCGCGCTCGATCAAGGCCTCGATCTGGGCCTGGGAGCCCCGCACGCCCTCGGCGTCCTCCTGACGCCCGCCGCCCGCGTCGGGTACATCGTAGACGTCGTACCAGGCGCGCATGACGAATCCGCGGTTGATCGTCACCGGGCGGTAGGGCGCGTGCGGGAAGACGAAGCGGACAGGCACGGTCTCCGGCAGGCCGAGGTGTGGGACCACGGGCTTGAAATCGTGGCCGTCGGCGCCGAGTCCGTGCATCAAGATGACGGCCGCCCGCGGCTGCGGGCCGGTCTCGATCTCGATCGCCTCGAGCAGATCGGGCATTGTCCGTCTCCCTCCAGTGCGTGCTCGCAGCCTGCGCGTCGATCCCGCTCAGGCCCCAGCCCTTCGACCAGACCGCACCGGCTGCCGATCGGCCCGAGAGGCCCGGTCCGGCACGGGCGCCGGCAGGTTCGGGCTCCGAGCTTGTGTGCGTCGCGTGCTGGCGCCGCACCGGACGCGGAGAATCAGCGGGGACGATTATAGATCGTCGCAGCCGATGTCGCAGCCTGTCATCAGAGGCTACCTTATAATGCGGACGAGGCTGAGTTTTCGAGGAGGGGAGGGCTCACTCCGCGCTCGTCCCCTGACCTACCGCCCTCCCCGAGGGCCTGCTGCGGAAGCTGATGAAGGAGGCTGGGCTCGCGTGAAGCCCCTCGCGTATCCCGCGCGGATCCGGTATCACAGGGCCGACCGCGCCTACCTGGTGGAGTTTCCCGACCTGCCGGGATGCCTGACGTACGGGACGACAAAGGCCGAAGCGCTGGCCAACGCGGAAGAAGCCCTTTCCGGATATCTGGCGTCCATCTTCGACCGCGGGTTCGTGCTTCCCCGGCCTTCCACGTTCAGGGGCGCAGTTCCGGTCGAGCCGAGCCTCCCTGTCCGCACGGCTATCCTCCTCCGGCAACTCCGGACTGGCCTTCGGCTCTCCCAGAAAGAGGCGGCCCGCCGTCTCCGCACTTCGTATCAGGCGTATCAGAAGCTCGAGAACCCCCGACGGTGCAATCCCACGCTGAAGACGCTGGAGCGCTTGGGAAGGGCGTTCAAGACGTCGTTGGCCTTAGAGGTGAGGCAGAAATCGCGGCGGGCCGGGAAGGCTGGCCACGCCGCCTACTCCATCTCGTAGTCCTCATCAGGCTCCGGCATCCCCTCGATCCCTCCCGAAAACCTTTGACAGTGCATACCTACCTGGTCAGTCCTCTGTGTTCCTATCGCGACGCCCTCACCGGGGCGGCACAAGGGTACGGAGGTCATGAAGCCCGTTGTCGACTATGAAGGTCTGACAAGACCAATGGTGAGCTCCATCTCCAACGCTCGAGCGACTCGGGCGATCAGAGGCAGGGAGGGCATGCGTAGGGTCCCCCCCTCCAGTCGTCCGATGACTGACTGCGTGGTCCCGGCCCGCCGGGCCACCTCGGCCTGAGTCAGTCCGGCACGCTTCCGGGCCTGCGCGAGCGCGTGCGCGATGTCGGACTTCGCCCGGGCCTCCTGGAAGTGAATCCGGAACTCGGGGTTTCTCATCTCCTGCGCGATGAACGCATCGAGGCTCCCGCGCCCCCGCCTCGCCACTCGGCGCGCCACTTTAGTCTTCGGCTCCATGAAGCACCTCCTTCAGCCGCCTTTCGGCGGTCGCGATCTCCCGGCTCGGGGCCTTCTGGGTCTTCTTGCGGTAGGCATGGAGAAGCACCATCTCTTCACGCGACGCCATCACGTAGAAAAACCGATGGGCCTCGCCGGTCTGAATTCGAATCTCCCAGAGCTTCCCCCTGATTTGGCGGAACTGCACCCCCACGGCCTCAAATCCGAACCGCTGGATGTTCTGAAGCCCCTCGGCGGCCCGTGCTCGTTCCGGTCTCTCGAGGCTTCGCAGGTATTCCTCGACTGGCCGCCGCCCGCCTGCGGTCTCGTAGAACGTGATCCGCACGACAGAATTGTATTGCCGATTGGCGATGACCGCAAGACAATTCCGCCCCCCTGAAAGAGCTGGGATGAGGGACGGTCAGGGAATCAACTGAAGACGCGTACTTCGCGCCCGGCCTCAGAGAGGAGAAGTGTGGATGAGGCGCAGGCGCGCCCGGGCAGGACCACGAGAAGGACCAGTGCGGTTCACATCAGATAGGTTTCAATCGGGATTAGGCGCTTGCCTGTCGGATCTACCCCAAGTCCGAATTCCTCGAGGGTGACCGCGCCGAGGAGACCGGGCGAACCATCCGGGGCCATGAAGCAGAGGGTCGGCAGGACCGCGCCGAGGAGCGAGAGGGTGATGACCGTTACCTCCCACTCGGCCCGGGTCCCGTTGGCGAAGACCACCTGGCGCCGCCCGACGGGCCGATAACCCAGCCGTTCAAGAAAGGGGCGGGGAAGGCAGGTGTAGGTAGCCCCCGTGTCCACCATGAGGGTGATCGGTTCGGGTGACGCCGACCGATCAGCCGGGTGGATCTCTGCGGTGACCGAGAAGGTTCCCATCATCGAGAATTATACAAGCACGCGGGTCCGCAAGGCCCGCTTTCGCGCTGACCGCGGCAGGAGGTCGCGGGGCGCCGGCTACTCGATCTCGTAGTCCTCCAGCTTCACGTCCAGCATCTTGGCGCGTTCGTAGCGGGGGTCGGGCGGGTAGGGGGCCGTGGCGTCGATCCCGAGCTTGGAGCCCACGGAGCCCTCGGTCGTCGGGTTCAGCTCGTGGCACAGGGCGTGGGGGATGACCAGCACGTCCCGGGCCGGACGGCAGCGGGTGGCGATGGCCCACTCCACGTCCTCGGCATTGTAGATGTCCACGTCGTCGTCCACCGCGATGACCATCTTCAG
>JACQWB010000059.1 GCA_016209385.1 Candidatus Rokuibacteriota bacterium | reverse complement strand
GAAACCACCCGGACCCACCCCAGGAAGTTCTCCACGGTTTAAAAGATGATACCCGCCGGGCAGGGAGGGCTGACCGGAACGAGGTGCTCCTGGGCGTCGAGGGAACCGCGGCCAGCCGATATTTCGCTCACTTCGCGGGCATGCTGAAGCCAACGAATGGAAATCTGAGGACATTTGACTTCCAGAGCCGGAATCGGCGACCTCCCCGGGACGCCGTCAACGCCCTCCTCTCTTTCGCATATGCCATGCTCACTCGAGAATTTGCCGTGACGTTGTTCAGCGTGGGACTCGACCCGTATCTTGGATTCTTTCACCAGCCCCGCTATGGTCGGCCGGCCTTAGCTCTGGACCTGATGGAAGAGTTTCGCCCCTTGCTTGCCGACTCAGTGGTGCTGACCGTCATCAACAATGGGGAGGTGCGGCCGGAGGATTTCGTCTCAGGCATGGGGTCCGTGGCATTGACGCCAGGCGGCCGGACCCGGTTCCTCCAGGCGTACGAGCGGCGGATGAGCCAGGAGATCATTCATCCCACGTTCGGATACCGTATCAGCTATCGCCGCGTGCTGGAGGTGCAGGCGCGGCTTTTGGGGCGCTACCTGACGGGCGAGATCCCTGCGTATCCCTTTTTCTTGACGCGATGACCGATGAGGCGGCTCTATCTCGTGACATACGACATTTCTGATCCAGATCGCCTCAGGAAGGTGTTCAAGACAATGCGGGGGTTCGGCGAGCACCTTCAGCTCTCGGTCTTCCAATGCGACCTGACGCCGATGGCGCGGGTGGAGATGCAAGCCGCATTGGAAGGAGTCATCAATCATGAGGAGGACAAAGTGTTGATCATCGACTTGGGCCCGGCCGAAGCTCGGACGGTGCAAAGCATTCAGGCGCTGGGTCGGCAGGTGGGGGTGGTCAAACGTGGACCGGTCATCGTTTGAGGGCGTTGCCGAAGACGCGCGAGCGGTCTTGTGCGTAAGAAACGCCTGGGAGCGCTCGCAGGGCTATAAAGACTCGTTTTCGCGTGGATTCGAGCCATGAGGGCGTGCTCAAACGCATGGGGCGGACACGTGTGGAGATCTGTGGGATTTTGGTGCTCGCAGATATGTGTGCAACATCTCGGCTTTGCTACCGGGACTATGCGGAGCGTTTCCACGGCCCTCGGGCCGTGGCCCAATTGAAGGGGCGGCAAGAAGGGCGAGCAGCGTGCCGATCGCCTCGTTTCCACGGCCCTCGGGCCGTGGCCCAATTGAAGGGTCGCGTCCAGCGACTCCGCCTCGTAGGCGAGCGAGGTTTCCACGGCCCTCGGGCCGTGGCCCAATTGAAGGAGGATGGCAGGGTGTTGCTCCGCCCCGTGATTCTCCCCGCACTTGGAGCACGGCACCCGTCAGAGGCTCCTGGCTCGTTTTCGGGGACCGAATTCGTTTCTTCCCCTATAGGGTGAGGTTGGGAAGGAATCGAATTCGGGGTAGCCTGGCCTCCTTGTCCAATGGGCGACCCTGAGCCACGGCGACTGCCAGGGGGTACACGTCGACAAGCCCGCCTTCTGGGAGAAAGGACTCCCCGACGCAAACTACGGGCTCAGGCTCCTTGGCAAGGAGTTCCCCCCCGTCAGGGGGGTGGGAATTCGTTTCCTTCCCAACCACACCCTTAGTAGGGGGCAGGAATCGAATTCCGCTTCTACCCCCCCGCCCCCCTACCCCGGGGAGGAGCTAGCCGGGAATGGTTAGCGCGGGCGCTGGGGGGTTTCCTTCCCGCCGGTGCGCACGGGCTGTCGCCGGGGCTGACCTTCGGCGAGGGCGCGCTGCCAGGCGTCGGCCATCTCCTGATCGCGGTCAATCAGGATGACCTCTTTCAGGTGCCTGCCGGGGAAGGCGCGAATCGTCTCGATCATCGCGCGGGCGGCGTCGGCCTTGGGCACCCGACCCACGCCGGTTCCCATTCCCGGGAACGCGATCCGCTGGAGCTCATGCTGGTCGGCGAGGCGGAGGGCGGCGAGCGTGGCTTGGCGAACCCGCTCGGCGCTCGAGCGCTCGGCGGCCTGGACCATCGTGGCGGCGTGGAGGACATAGCGGCAGGGGAGACTCCGTGCCGGCGTCAGGACGGCGGTTCCGATCTCGATCGGCGCCTGGGCCCGCGCCTCGCGCTCGATCTCCCGGCCGCCCTTCGTCCTGATCGCCTTCGCGACGCCCCCGCCCATGGCGCCGCTCCGGTTGGCCGGGTTGACGATGGCGTCCACGGCCAGCGAAGTCAGGTCGCCGGCGCGAACGGTGATGCGAACGCCGCGGGGCGCGCTCACGGTCGGACGTCAGCGTTTGAGCGAGTAGACGAAGTCGGCGTCCCTGGGCCCGAGGTGGCACGCGACGCAGAGCGCCTGGCCGGAGGGGCCGCCGAACGCCAAGCGGAAGGGCTCGGTGGGCCGCGCCCGAAGATACTCCTCGAAGTACCACCCGTCCGCCTCGCGATACTGGCCCTTCAGCTTGCGCATGAGCGCCACCAGGTGGACGAACCCGTCCTTGACCCCGGATTTGACGATCACGGTCCCGGCGGGGAAGGGCGGCTTCGCCGTCGCGCCGACCGGGTTGACGTACACCGTCTTCGTGCCCGGGTGGGGGCCTTCGGTGGGGAGACCACCGGCGCGGAGGACCTTCCAGCGTTCGTAGCCCGCCAGGTCGTCGGGGAGCTGCGCGGCGGCGGGGACGGCCAGCGTCATCAGCAGCAGCCAGAGTCCGCTGAGTCGCCGCATCAGGAATGCCGTGCGCCGCGGATGCCAGCGCGCGATGGGGAGCGCGACCGGCTGGCGCGGCTATCCGGCCTGAGGCTCCCTGGTGACGGGCTCGAGAAACTCGAACGATTCGACGGTGACCCGGTACTGTTTCTCGACGCCCGCCGGGATAAGCCGGATCTCGAAGGGGGAGGACCCGTGGGGCGGGACGGCCTGGCCGACGTAGCCCCGAGCCCGGCTGACGACCTTGCCGTTCTGGTCCAGCCCCTCGGCCTTGAGGACCACGCGGGCAGGGAGGTCGCCCAGGTTCTGGACGTCGCCGAGGATGAGGATCCGGGACGGGCCGACGCGCTCGGCGCTCCAGCTGAGCTTGAGGAGCTTGTCCGACTGGGGGGAGAACCACTGGGCGGCGACCGGGCCCGCGCCGAGCAGCAGCGTGAGCGCCAGCGCCGGCAGGCGGATGCGGAGGTTACTCATACCTGAGGGCCTCGATGGGGTCCAGGCGTGAAGCCTTCTGGGCCGGGTAGAACCCGAAGAAGATTCCCACCGCCCCGGCAAAGCTGAAGGCCAGGAGGATCGCGCCGGGCTGGATGAGCGTGCGCCACTCGGCGAAGTAGGCGATGCCGTAGGAGCCCGCCAGGCCGGCCGCGATGCCGATCCCCCCGCCGATCAGCGACAGGGTGAGCGCCTCGACGAGGAACTGGGCCAGGATGTCGCGGCTCCGCGCGCCGACCGCCATGCGGAGACCGATCTCCCGGGTCCGTTCCGTCACGGACACCAGCATGATGTTCATGATCCCGATCCCGCCGACCATCAGCGAGACCGAGGCGATCGCGGCCAGCAGCATGGTCAGCACGCGCGAGGACTCCTCCTGGGTCTGGAGGACCTCGGAGAGGTTGCGGAGCCAGAAGTCGTCGTCCTGATACGGCTGGAGGCGGTGGCGCTGACGGAGGAGGTCCCGGATCTGCTGCTCGGTCTCCTTCATGACGTTGCCGTCACGCACCTTGATCGAGATGGCGCCCACGGCGCGGGCGTTGGCCTGGCTCACCCCCATCACCTTTTTCTTGGCGGTGGAGAGCGGCATCAGGATGATGTCGTCCTGGTCCTGACCCCACGTGCTCTGCCCCTTGCGCTCGAGGATCCCCACGACGGTGAAGGGGACCTTCCGGATCCTGATCACCTGATCGAGCGGATCGGAATCGCCGAAAAGGTTTTGGGCGACGGTCTGACCGAGGAGCGCCACCTTGGTGGCCCCGTCCACGTCCTGCTGGGTGAAGGGCTTGCCGGTGACGAGCCCCCACTCGCGCGCCTCGAAGAACTCCGGCGTCACCCCCTGGACGATGGTGGACCAGTTGAGGTTCCCGTACACGACCTGGCCGGTCCCGCGCATCGACGGCGCGGCGGCCTGGACGCTCGGGATCTCGCGCTGGATGGCCCAGGCGTCGTCCTCGGTGATCGTGAGCTGGGTGCCGTGGCCCAGGCGCACGCCGCCCGAGGTGACGGTCCCGGAGAGGATGATGATCAGGTTGGAGCCGAGGCTCCGGATCTGCTCGCCGACCCGCGCCTGGGCCCCGGCACCCACGGCCACCATGGTGATCACCGCGCCCACGCCGATGATGATCCCGAGCATGGTGAGCACGCTCCTGAGCTTGTTCACCCGGAGCGCTCTGAGGGCAATGCGCGCGCTCGCCCAGACGTTCATGCGGCCCTACGCCTCGATCTCCTCGGCGGGGAGCTGGGCGAGGAGCTGGCGGGCGTCCTTCCGCTCGGCGACCGGCGCGTCCCGGATCAGCTTGCCGTCGCGGAAGGCGAGGATGCGCCCCGCGTACTGGGCGATGTCGGCTTCGTGGGTGACCAGGACGATGGTGATCCCGCTCCGGTTGAGGTCCTGGAAGAGCGCCATGAGTTCGACGCTCGTCTGCGTGTCGAGGTTCCCGGTGGGCTCGTCGGCCAGGATCAGCACCGGCTCGTTGATCAGCGCGCGCGCGATCGCCACGCGCTGCTGCTGCCCGCCGGAGAGCTGGGCCGGGTGGTGGTGCTCGCGGTCGGCGAGCCCCACCGCCTCGAGCTTGGCGCGCGCTTTGGGCTGGCGCTGGCGAGGCGGCGTGCCGTTGTAGAGGAGCGGCAACTCCACGTTCTCCAGGGCGCTGACCCGGGGGAGGAGGTTGAAGGTCTGAAACACGAAGCCGATCTTTCTGTTGCGGATCCGCGCGAGCTGGTCCCGGCTGAGATTCGAGACGTCCTCGCCATCGAACAAGTAGCGCCCGGCCGTCGGCGTGTCGAGGCAACCGAGCAGGTTCATGAAGGTCGACTTGCCCGAGCCCGAGGGCCCCATGACCGCCACGAACTCGCCCGCGCGGATCGTGACCGACACGCCGCGGAGGGCGTGGACCGTATGACTGCCGAGCCGGTAGTCCTTGACGAGCCCCTGGGTCTGGATGAGGGCCTCTGCCATTTTCTAGAGCCTCAACCGCGGGCCGGTCCCTCCCGGTCCCCGTTGGGGGGCGGCTCGCTCGGTGGACCCTGCGATAACCTCCTGCCCCTCCCTCAACTCGCCATCCAGGACCTCGGTGAACGTCCCGTCGCTGATCCCGAGCCTGAGCGTGACGGCCTTGGGCTTTCCGTCCGGGCCCGGGGTCCAGACCCGGCCCGAGATCCCTCCGCGTGCGCCCACCTGATCGGCGACGAGCTGATCATACCGCGCCCGCTGCTCGGGGGTGAGGATCTCCTTGATCTTCTCGCGCGCGGCCTCCCGGATCCGCTGGGCCCGGGCGCGGCGCTCCGCGTCGGACAGGTTTTCTCCCCGGAGGGCCAGGACCTTCTGCCGGCTCTCCTGGAGGATGGGATCGAGCCGCCGCTGCTGCTCCTCGCCCAGGTTGAGGTCCTTCACGAGCCTCTCGCGGATCGCCTCGAGGGACTGGCCGCCGCCGGCCTGGCCCGCGCGCTCCGGTTGACCGCCGCGCGCTGTCGCGTCGGGCTCCACGCCCTGGGGCCTGAAGCGGAGCGCGGCGTTCGGGACCTTGAGGACACTCAGCTTCTGATCCACCACGAGCCTGACATTGGCGGTCATCCCGGGGAGCAGCTTCAGGTCCGCGTTCTGGGCCGAGACCACGACATCGTAGGTGACGACGTTCTGGACCACCTGGGGAGCCTTCCGGATCTGAACCACGTCGCCGCTGAAGGCCTGGCCCGGAAAGGAGTCAACCGTGAACGTCGCGCGCTGGCCGAGGCGGATCCGGCCGATGTCGGCCTCGTCCACGTTGGTGTCCACCTGCATCTGCGTGAGGTCCTGGGCGATGGTGAAGAGCGTGGGGGCCTGGAGGCTCGCGGCCACCGTCTGGCCGATGTCCACGTTGCGCGAGACCACGACGCCGTTGACGGGCGCCCTGATCACGGTGTGCTCCAGGTCTACCTGCGCCTGCTTGAGCGCGGCCTCGCGCTGGCGCACCTGGGCCCTGGCGGCCTCGAGCTGGGCCTCCGCCACCTTGCGCTGGGCCTCGACAGCGCGGATGGCCGAGGCCAGGGCCTGCTCCTGGGCGCGCGTCGCCTCGACCTGGGCGACGGCGGAGTCGTAGGTAGCCTGGGCGGTGTCCTTCTCGCTCTGGGCGATCAGCTCTCGCCTCAGGAGGTCGCTCTTCCGGTCCAGGTCGCGTTTGGCGTCCAGCATGGCCACCTGAGCCTTCGCCGTCTGGGCCCGGGCCCCGGCCTGCGCGGCCCGCGCGTTCTCCACGTCGGCGCGCGCCCGCTCGACCTGGGCCTGCTGGTTCAGGACCGCGGCCCGGGCGGCTTCGAGCTCGGCCTGGGCCTGTCTGACCTTGGCCTCGAAGATCTCGGCGTCGATCCGCGCGATGACCTGGCCCTTCTTCACCTGGGAGTTGAAGTCGGCCTGGAGCTCCTTGATCTGGCCCGAGATCTGGGAACCGACCTGGACGGTGATGACCGCGTTCAGGGTTCCCGTGGCTGAGACCGTCGCCGTGAGGGGCCCGCGCTCGACCTTGGCGAGCCGGTACCGGGGGGTGCTCCCCCGACTCTGCGTGTAGAAGTAGGCCCCCAGCGCGCCGGCAGCGGCGACGACGATCACGAGGAGCACGAGGGCGCGGCGTCTCATGCCGTCACGGTTTCGGGACCACGTGATACCCACTTCCCTGCGGGGCGGGCGTCGGCGTCTGCCCCGCCGGTGGGACGACGTAATAACCCCCTCCGCCGGGAGCGGGCGCCGGGGCGTTAGTGTCGCGGGCGAGCTGTCCCCGGATCGCGTAGGTCTGACGCGGGGCGATCTGGACCTCGGTGGTCAGCGGCAGGAACCCTGGAAAAGTGATGTCAACGCGGTGGGTTCCGGGCGCGAGGCTCAGAAATCCCTGGAGGCCTGCGAACTGCCCCGCCCGCCCGGCCCGCTGCCCGTCCACGTAAATCTCGGCCTCACGCGGCTCGACGTCGATCCTGAGATAGCCCAGGTCCACCCCTGACGGCGCTGAAGGTGTCGCCGGGACCGGAGGGACACCTGGCACTGCCGGCGCTGGCATCCCCGGGAGGACGCCGGGCAGGTTCAGGGGGTTGCCCCAGGCGTCGAGCGGGACGTACACGAATCCCGACCCATGGGGCACCAGCACGTAGGTGCTTAACGCTCCGGGCGCCGGCGCGTAGAACGGCACGACCTGGGCTTCGGCCTGGGCGAGCAGGGAAGCGCCCAGGGCGAGAACGGCCACCACGGCGCACTGTCGCGGGCTCATCATCAGTTTGACGGCTCTCCCTTCCTCCCTCTTCTCACCGCCGGCCCAGGGCACGCTCGAGCCGGGAGACGGCGATGCGATAGTCGGTCAGGGCCTTCGCCTCGGTCGACTGAGCCTGGGTCAGCGCGAGCTGGGCGTCGGTCAGCTCGATGATGGTCCCCACGCCCGCGTCGAACCGGCCCTGGGCGAGGCGGAAGTTCTCCTGGGCCGACTCCACGGCCTTCTTCGCCGCGGCGATCCGCTCCTGCGCTTCCTGGAGGTTCAGGTGCGCCTGGACCACTTCCTGCCCGATGGAGAGCTCGAGGGCCTGGACACGCGCGCGGGACGCCTCCACGTTCTTCTTGGCTTCCTGGTAGCGCGCGATGCGGTTGCCGCCGTCGAAGATCGACCAGCTAAGCGTGACGCTGAGCTGCCAGATCTCGGCGAGGTCGTCGGTCGGGCTCGTGGGGTTCCTGAACGTGCCTCCGTACGAGCCGGCGCCGGAGACATCGGGGAAAAAGTTCCGGAACGCCTGGCGCACGGACGCCTCGGCCGAGGTCACGAGCGCGTTGACCCGCCGGTACTCGAACCGCGTCCGAAGGGCCTCGGGGATCAGTTGGGCCTGGTCCACGGGGTACGCTTCGAAGGAGAGGATATCCTGGACCTCCGTCGGGGCGACCACGCTGATGCCCATGGCGGTGTTCAGCGCCACGCGCGCCAGGCTCACCGCGTTGCGCGCCTGGATCAGCGTGACCTGGGCGTTGGCCAGGTCAACCTCGGCCCGCGTGACGTCGAACTTCGGCCGCGTTCCCACCTGGAAGAAGCCCTGGGCGCTCCGAAGATTCAGCTCGGCCCGCTTCACGGCCTCCGCGTTCACCGTCACCAGGCGCTTCCCGAAGAGGAGGGTGAAATAGGCTTCCTTCACGGCGAGGATCACGAGGTCCTTCTGGGTTTCCGCGTCGAGGCGCGACACCTCGGCCTGGGCGCGCGCGACATCGGTGGCGGCGAAGGTTTTCCCGAAGTCGAAGAGGATCTGGGAGAGCGTGACCAGGGCGGTCTGGTTGGTGCTGAAGAGCGGCCTCGGACGGGGCGCGGCTCCACCGATGCTGCCGGAGAAAAACTCGCTCTCCTGCCGGTTGGCCGTCCAGGTGCCGCTGAGCTGGGGGAGGACGGGGGCAAGCGCCTGGTCGATGCGGAAGCGCGCCGCCTCGTAGTCGCGGAGGCGCGCCTGGATGTTGGGCTCGGTCGCCAGGGCGATGGCGATCGCCTCCTCCAGGGAGAGGACCTTCTCCGGGGCTGGCGGCGGAGCGGGCTGCTGGGCATCCGCTTCCCGGACAGGGAGGAGCCCGCAAATCGCCAGGATGAGTACCAGCAGGAGGCAGACGGCCTGGGAGTGTCTCATTCGCGGTCTCCTCGCGTGTCGTGTCGGTGATGGGCCCGGCCTCGAAGCTTCATCATGCGCGATCTCCTTCCACCTGGGACCATATGGTGCGCGGGAACCGCTCCTCTACCATAGCGTACAGGGTCGGGATCAGCACCAGGGTGAAGAACGTGGAGACCAGGAGCCCGCCGATGACCGCCCGCGCCAGGGGCGCGTTGGCCTCGGTCCCGACGCCGAACGCCAGGGCCATGGGAAGCAGGCCGACGACCGTGGTCAGCGTGGTCATCAAGATCGGGCGGAGGCGGGTGCGGCCGGCGAGCGGCACAGCCTCGTGGAGGGGCACGCCGCGACGCCGGAGCTCGTTGGTGTACTCCACCAGGAGCACGCCGTTGCTGACGACGATCCCGACCATCATGATGATCCCCATGAAGGACGTGGTGGAGAGCGTGGTGTTGGTCAGAAACAGGGCCCAGAGGACCCCGATGAGGCCCATGGGGACGGAGAACATGATCAGGAACGGGTCCATCAGGGAGCGGAACTGGGACGCCAGCACCATGTACACGAGGATGAGCGCCAGGAGGGAGGTGAAGAAGAGGCTGCCGAAGGCCTCGCGCTGCTGCTCGGTCTGGCCCCCGAGCTTCAGCGTGAACCCCGGCGGCAGCGGCATTTGGGTCAGTTTGGCCTCGAGGTCCTCCGAGATGCTCCCCAGGTCCCGGCCCACCGGGTTGGCCGAGATCCGCACCAGCCGCTGCTGGTACTTCCGCTCGATCTCGACGGGCCCCGTGGATTGGCGGATCTCGGCGATCGTGGAGATCTGAACGGGTTTGCCGTTGATCGTGACGAAGAGCTTCTCCAGGTCCTCCTTGGTGCTCCGGAACGGCTCGTCGAGCTGGACTACGACGTTGTACTGGTTCCCGGTGGCGGGATCCGTGAAGATGGACGGGTTCACGCGGGCATTGCTGTTCAGGGAAAAGAGCGTGGCCTGAGCGATGTCGCGCTGGGAGAGACCCGCGGCCGCAGCCTTCTGGCGATCCACCATCACCTCGAACTGGGGGTAGTTTTCCTCGCGGGAGATGTTGACGTCGGCAACCCCGGCGCTCTCCCGCATGACCCGCGCGACCTCCCGGGACAGGGCCTGGGCGGTGGGAAGGTCGTAGCCGAGCTGCTCGACCTCGATCGGGTTCCCGGCTCCGAAGCTGAGGACGCGGGAGACGATCCCACCCAGGTTGAAGTGGTAGGTGGTCCCGGGGAACTGGCTGTCGAACTTCGACCGGAGGGCGTTGACGATCGCCCGGTCGCTCCGCGTCCGCTGGTCCGGCGTGGCCAGGTAGACCTGGACCTGCGCCGAGTGCGGGCCCGTGTTGGCCGTGAAGACGGCGGACCGCCCCTGCGGGATCCCCACGTTGGACACGATGGCCTTGTACTCGTCGGGCTTCAGGCTCGCGCGGACGATCTCCTCCATGCGCTTCACGATCCGCTCGGTCTCCTCCACCCGCGTGCCGATCGGCGCGCGGACGATGATCCGGAACTGGCTCTCGTCCGAGCGGGGGAAGAACTCCGTGCCGATGAGCGGGGGGAGCCCGAGGTAGGGAGTGGCCACCAGGGTCAGGCTCGCCAGAAAGGCCGCCAGCGTGGAGATCACGACGGTGCGCCGGTGCCGGAGGGCCCATTCGAGGACGCCCTGGTAACGGGCATCCAGGCCGTCGAAGAACCGCTGGCTCCAGCCGAAGACCCGATCCCTGAGCTGCGTCGATCCGGGAGGAACGTCACGGACCGGCTTCAGCCAGTAGAGCGACAGGAGCGGGGTGACGGTCCGCGACACCAGGAAGGAGCCGAAGAGCGAAAACGAGATGGTGAACGTGAGGGGGATGAAGAGGAGTTTGGTCTGCCCCTCCAGAAAGATCGTGGGGAGGAAGACCACGATCGTGGTGATGGTGGCCACGAAGATCGGCATGGCCACCTCCCGCGCCGCGTCCAGCACCGCCTGGCGGCGCGACGTTCCGGCCATGTTCAGGTGCCGGTTGATGTTCTCCAGCTCCACGATCGAGTCGTCGACGAGCCGCCCGACGGCGAGCGCCAGCCCTCCCAGCGTGAACACGTTCAGGGTCTGGTTCAGGAAGTACATGCTGATGAACGTCAGGAGGATAGAGAGCGGGATGGCGATGGAGATGATGAGCGTTGAGACGAGGCTCCGCAGGAACACGAAGATCACCAGAAAGGCCAGGGCCGCGCCCTGGATCGCCTCGCGCCAGAGGCTCTCGATGGCCTGCCGGATGTAGAGGGACTGGTCGAAGGTGAGGTTCAGGTTGACCCCCCGGGGGATCCCGAGGAGCTTGGGCATGAGGTCCCTGACCGCGTCCACCACCCCGACCGTGTTGGCCCCCGGTTGCTTGTTGACCCGGAGGAAGACGGCCCGCTCCCCGTTGACCCGGACGACCGAGGTCTGGGTTTCGTGGGAGTCCACGACGTAGCCTAGGTCCTTGATGTGGATCGGCACGGCGCCGGGACGGGCCACCACGATCGACTCCATCGGCTGGATGATCCGGAACTGGTTGTTCGTGAAGATGTTGTAGTCGGTCCTGCCGATCTTGATCTCCCCGGAGGGGAGGAGGAAGTTGGAGTCGTTGACAGCGCGGACCACGTCCAGGACCGAGATCCCCTTGGCGTAGAGGAGGTCCCGGTTCAGGTTGACCGTGATCTGACGAACCTTGCCGCCGTCCACCGACGCCGAGGCGACCCCGGGCAGCCGCTCGATCTGGGGCTCCACGGTGTTGTAGGCGAGGTCGTAGAGCTGTTTTTCGTCCAGCCCGCCGCCCGAGACCGTGATCAGGCAGACGGGGATGTTGGAGAGGTCGAAACGCAGGATGAACGGCTGCTTGATTCCGGCCGGGAGCGTGTTGAGGATCTGCTGGATCCGCTGGATGACCTCGGTCTGGCCCGCGGTGATGTCGGCGCCCCAGTTGAACCAGACCCGCACCGTCGAGAGCCCCTGGCGGGATTTGGACTCGACGAACCGGACGTCGCTCACCGCGCTGACGGCCTTCTCGATGGGGTAGGTGACGGTTTTCTCCACATCGGGCACGCCCGCGCCGGTGTAGGTTGTGCCGATGTTGATGATGGGGAGGTTGATGTTGGGGAAGAGATCGATGGGCAGACGGGTCAGGGCCACCCACCCCAGGAGGGCGGTGGCGACCGAGGCCATCAAGACTGCGATGGCGTTCCGGAGCGCGAGGAGGGTGAGCCACATGGTGCGATTACTTTACGGGCACGGTGCGGACCTTCTGGCCGTCGCGAACCAGCTCCTTGCCCTCGACGATCACCGCCTCGTTGCCGGAGAGCCCCTGGGTGACCTCGACCAGCGTCCCTTCGCTGACTCCCACCGCCACCGGTCGGCGCACCACGGTGCCGTCCTGGACCAGGTAGAGCACCGGCCCACCGTCCTCAAACCTGACCGCCTCCCCGGGGACCAGGAGGGCTCCCGGGTGGGTGGTCACCAGGAGCTCCACACGAGCGTACATGCCGGGCTTGAGCAGGTGGTTCGGGTTCTGGATCTCCATCTCGAGCCCCATGGTGCGGGTCCGGGGATCCAGGGCGTGGACGGCGCGCGTCGCGCCTGCAGAGAAGACCTTGCCCGGGTAGGCGTCCACCAGGACCCGGGCCGTCGAGCCCACCCCGACCAGGGAGATGTCGCGCTCCTGGATTTCCACCTGGACTTTGACGGTGTCGATGTTCTGGAGAATGAGGATTCCCACAGAAGCGATGTTGGTGCCGGCGGCCTGGGCGTTGACCGACGCGCCCGGGTCCAGGTTGCGCTGGGAGATGTACCCGGCGAAGGGCGCAGTGATGCGGGCGTTGTCCAGGTTGGTCTGGGCGATCTTGAGGGCCGCGCGTTCACGGTCGAGCTGGGCCCGGGCCAGATGGACCTGGCTCTCCTGAGTCTCGACCTGGCTCCGCGCCACGGCCAGCTGGGCATCGGCCGCAGCCAGTGAGGCTTTGGAGGACTCGGCGGCGGTGCGGGCGTTGTCGCGCTCCATGGCTGAGATCAGCCCCCGGTCCAGGAGGTCCTGATGCCGCTGGTAGTTGCGCCAGTCGTTTTCCTGGACAGCCTTCGCCCGCACCAGGTTGGCCTCCTGGCTGAGCACTGCCGCCCGCGCGGCGACCGTGTTCGACTCGGCCACCCGGAGGTTCGCCTCGGCTGTCGCCACCGAGGCCCTGGCCTGCTCGGCGGCAGCCTGGAGCTCGTCGTCCTCGATCTCAACCAGGAGTTGCCCTGGCTTCACGAGATCTCCTCGCTCGACACCGATCCTCCGGATGTAGCCGCTCACCTTGGAGAAAATCGCGACCTGCTTGTTCGGGAGCACGTCGGCGGTGTAGGCCAGTTTGACCTCGACGTCCTTCAGGACGGGCGCCGCCACCCCGACGACCACCTCGAACTGAGGGCGGGGGACCGACTGCGCCTGCTGATTTTTGAGACGGAAGGCCACGAGCCCCCCGACCACGATGGTGAGGATCAGGAGAACCGCGCCCAGGCGGTGTCTGCGGAGGAACGCCATCCTAGTTCCTCGGAGGGGGGCCACCCACGCCTTCGGCGCGGGTACCCGCCCCTTCCGAGCCTCCCCCCGCGAGGGGGTTGCGCGGGCAAAGCCCGCGCTCGGAGCGCTTCGCTCCGGAGCGCGAGAACACGCGGGCGGGAGAGGCTCTTTTCGGCATCCTGCTAGTCCAGCTACTGGGCTCCGCTCCCCGGGCCCAGCGTGCCGCGGAAGAAGACGTCAACGATGAGAGCCGCGAGGGCCTCCGGGGGCACTTCCTCCGAGTGGTTGAGCACGGCGGCCCAGACCATTCCGATCAGGAGGGAAGGGGTCGCGGTCGGGTCCACGGCCCTGAATACGCCGCCGGCCGCGCCTTTCTCCAGGACCCGGCCGAGCAGCATCGCGATGTGCCGCCGCCGGGCCTGGAACAGCTCACGCTTCCTCACCATCAGCCGGGCCTCGTCGCCGTTCAGGATCCGGAAAGAGGCCAGGTGCTCGCTGAAGGTATGGACGATGGCGCCCACCATTCGGGCGAGGGTCTGGTCAGGAGGCAAGGCGGCCTTCTCCTCCTCCTCGAGCCGCTCGGTCAGGAGGAGGAGCGCTGAGTCGAGCAGCGCGAGGTAGAGGTCCTCCTTGGAATCGAAGTAGCGGTAGAGGGTGCCCTTGCCGACCCGGGCCCGGCGGGCCACCTGGTCCATGCTGACCGCGTGGTAGTTGTGGGCCGAGAAGATCCGGGAGGCGACCTCCAGGATGTGCCGGCGCTTCTTTTCGCGCCACGGGGCGAGGGGCTCTGGAGCCATAAAAAATGGAACTGACCGGTCAGTACCGGGTATTGTGTCGGCTCTCCGGGCCACTGTCAAGGCAACGCTTGTGAATGTGCTCACCCGGACTTGGTCACTCAGCACTTTTTTCTTGACTCCCGCTAAATCTTGTATGGTAGGCTACGCTTCGCTACACAATATTGTGCTTGGAAGGTTCGTACACCGTTCGGGACCATGGACCGGCTCAGGTTTCCTAAAAGGGAGAGCGCTTCTTCCTGGCGCCGGCGTCGCCCAGGCGCGGACCACCTGGCAGGCTAACTTCAGACCCGAGAGAGGGAGGCCGTATGTTCTCCGCCACGCGCCCTTCAAGAGTCGGAAAGTGGACCGAACCCGCGCTGCGCGTGCTCAGGGAGCGCTACCTGACGCGCAAGGGTGATGAGGTCCTGGAGACCCCCGAAGAGATGTGCTGGCGGGTGGCCCAGTGCCTGGCCCAGGCCGAAGAGCGCTGGGGAAAGAGCCCGGGGGCGGTCCAGGAGGTCGCCGCGGCCTTCTACGACCTGATGGTCGACGGTTTCCTGTTGCCGAATTCTCCCACGCTCATGAACGCCGGCAAGGGGAACCAGCTCCAGTACTCGGCCTGCTACGTCCTTCCGGTGGGTGACTCGATGGAGGAGATCTTCGACGCGGTGAAGGCTGCCGCGATAATTCATAAAAGTGGCGGCGGAACCGGTTTTGCGTTCTCGCGGCTCCGCCCGAAGGACGACGTCGTGTCCTCGACTGGAGGCAAAGCCTCGGGTCCCGTCTCCTTCCTCCGCGTCTTCAACGGCGCCACTGAAGCCGTGAAACAGGGCGGATGCGTGACCCCCAACACGCGAGTGGCCACGAACAGGGGTCTCGTCGAGATCAGGCACCTCGGTCCTGCCGAGGCCTCCCCTGACAGTTGGCATCCGCACGGAGAGGGACCTCTCTTTGTCGCTACCGATGAGGGTCCGAAGCAGTCCGACGAGTTCTACAACCACGGTGTCGCGCTCGTGCGCCGGATCCGGACCCGACACGGCTATTCGGTCTGCGCCACTTACGCGCATCGCCTGAGGGTCGTCGATGAGGACGGGCGCTACGTGTGGAAGGCACTCGAAGACATCAAGGTCGGCGATTGGGTGGCGCTCCAGAAGCGCACCTATCTGCCGGCGAAAGGGTTCCGCTTCCCTGACTTTCGCTTTGAGCGCCATCCGAACGCGACACCGATCCGGATCCCCGACGCGCCAACGGGGGAATTGGGGGAGTTCATCGGATACTTCCTCGGGGACGGCGCGGTGTCGGTGAACAAGCGGGGAACGGGCCGCGTGATGACGGTCAGCCAGGTGGAGCCCGATGTCGCTCACCGGCTGCTCGAACTCGGAGAGCGGCTCTTCGGCCTCCGCCCCGTCCGGCAGACGCGACCGGGTGATGCTAGCGAGAACTACTTCTTCAACTCTACGACCCTGGTCGCCTGGCTCAGGGCGGTGGGCGTTGAGAAGCGATCTTCGCTCGATGCGCGCCTGCCTGAGCTGGCGTTTTGCGCGGGGCCGGAGTTCGCTCGGGGCCTGCTCCGGGGGCTCTTCACCGCTGACGGAACGGTTTCCAAGGATGGATACCCCTCCCTCTCGAGCACGTCGAAGGCCCTGGTTGAAGACGTCCAGCAGCTCTTGCTCGCCCTCGGAGTGCCGTCGGGTGTGAGCGTCGTTACCAGGCGCAGGGGCGCGTTCGGGCAGCATCCGCTCCATCGCCTGCGGGTTATTACCCACGATGGGCTTCGGGTCTTCGCCGGGGAGATCGGGTTCTTTTCTGCCGCCAAGGCCGCGCGGCTTCAGCGCGGCTTCGAGAAGGCCTGGGAGTTTAACGATGTGATTCCCTTCCAGGGTGCGCTGCTCCGCTCGCTCTATGGCGGACCCGGGCGCGGTAGCGGCCCCAACCGGGGCCTCCGCGGTGCGAATCGGAAGCTCTACCGGGCGCTCCAGCACTACTTCCCGCGCGTGGCGGCGCCGCGGCACCTGATGCGCTCGCGGCTTCAGAAGCTCGCGGCGGTGCATCCTGAGGTTGCAGCCCACCCGACGCTCGCGTGGTTTCTGTCGAACGACCAGTTCTATGACCAGGTCGCGAAGATCGAGGAGGGCGAGTCCCTGACCCTGGACCTCTCGGTGCCGGAGAATAATACGTACATCGCGAACGGGTTCGTCAGCCATAACACCCGTCGCGGCGCGAACATGGGGATCCTCAAGGTTGACCACCCGGACATCCTGGAGTTCATCGAGTGCAAGCTCGACGGCGGGATCACCAACTTCAACATCTCGGTCGCCGCGACGGACCGCTTCATGGAGGCGCTGGCCCGCGGCGAGGAGTACGAGCTGGTCAACCCGCGCTCGGGGAAGGTGACAGGGACGCTCTCGGCGCGCGAGGTGTTCAATCGCATCGTGAGCGCGGCGTGGCGCACCGGCGACCCGGGGATGGTCTTCATCGACCGGATCAACAAGAGCCCAGCGAACCCGACGCCGGAGGTGGGGATGGTCGAGGCGACTAATCCTTGCGTGACGGGCGACACCCTGGTGGCCACCCCGGAAGGGTTGCGTCGGGTTGACACCATCCGGCCCGGGGACCTCATCGCCAGCGTCAAAGGTCCCCGCCCTGTCGAGCGAGTGGAAACCTATCGCGATACGCCAGTCTTTCGCCTTCGGTTTTCGGACGGGGGGACCCTCCGGGTCACCGCCGGTCATCAATTCTATGTGTATCGAGAGGGTGCGGGCTTTGGCCCGATCCGGCTCGATCGATGCCGTCCTGGCGATGAAGTTGCTACGCTGCATGATGGCATCCGTGGCAGAGCGAAGATCCTTAGCGTTGAGTCGGCTGGCGTGGAAACCACATACGATCTCTATGAACCGGAAACAGATACGTGGATCACCGAGGGCTATGTGAGCCGAGGGTGCGGGGAACAACCCCTCTTACCGAACGAAGCATGTAACTTGGGTAGCATCAACGTCTCCAAGTTCGCCAAGCGCGCGCCCAGCGGCGAGTGGAGCATCGACTGGGAGGAGCTGGAGCGGGTGGTGCGGCTCTCCGTCCGCTTCCTGGACGACGTCATCGAGATGAACCCGTACCCGCTCCCCGAGATCGACGTCACCGTGAAGTCGAACCGGCGGATCGGGCTCGGGGTCATGGGGTGGGCGGACCTCCTCTTTGTCATGGGGATCCCCTACGACAGCCAGGCGGCCCTCGAGCTGGCCGATCAGCTCATGGCCTTCATCGAGGAGAAGGGGCACGACCAGTCGGCCAAGCTGGCCGAGGAGCGCGGGCCGTTCCCGAACTGGTACCACTCCATCTACAAGAACGACCGGCCGCTCAGGAACTCGACGGTGAGCACGAT
>JACQWB010000058.1 GCA_016209385.1 Candidatus Rokuibacteriota bacterium | reverse complement strand
CGACTCGGGCCTCGCCTCCGCGTGATTTGCTCGGGCCTCGCCTCGTTGCTGGCGCCGGCGATGAAGCTGCCGGCGCCGAAGCGCCTCGGCTCGAACTGCCATGCCTGCGGCTCGTCCGAAGCCCCTCGGCTCGAACGACGCCCCCTGGGGAGGTTTCGAAGGCGGCCCGGGCGGGTACCCGGGCCGAAGGCCCGGGTGCGCCGAAGGCGTGGGTGTCCCCCTCCGATTACTAGGCGCGCCGGGTGGCCAGGAGGCAGACGAACTCGAAGAGGAGGTTCGCGGCGAGGAGCGCCGTGATCTGCCCCGGCCCATCGTAGAGCGGAGAGACTTCCACCACGTCGCACCCCACGAGGTCGAGACCCTTGAGGGCCCGGACCAGCGCGAGGGCCTCGTACGAGGTCAGGCCTCCGACCTCGGGGGTGCCGGTGCCCGGCGCGTAGGCCGGGTCCACGGCGTCGATGTCGAACGAGCAGTACACCGGTTGCCCCGCGAGCCCGGTCAGGCGGCCCGCCACCCACGCGATGCCCCGCTCCTTGACCTCTTCGATCCGGACGACCTCCAGGCCGTGGCGCGCGTGGAAGTCGAAGTCCTCGGCGCTGTAGAGCGGCCCGCGGATCCCGATCTGGATCGTCCGCCGGGGATCGATGAGCCCCTCCTCCACGGCCCGACGGATCGGTGTGCCGTGGAAGAACTTGGAGCCGAAGTACTCGTCCCACGTGTCGGGGTGGGCGTCGAGGTGGACCAGGCCCAGCGCCCCGTGGCGCCTGGCGACCGCCCGGAGAACCGGCAGAGTGATCGAGTGATCGCCGCCTGCGACGACGGGGATGGTGCCATGGCTCAGGAGCCCGCCGATCTCGCGCTCCACGGCAGCCATCGTCAGCTCGATCGAAACGGGCGCCACGTCCACGTCGCCGTAATCCGCCACCCGGAGCTGCTCGAACGGGGCCACCTTGAGGACCGGATGCCACGGTCGGATCAGGGACGACTGGTCCCGGATCGCGCGCGGGCCGTACCGGGCTCCCGGTCGGTAGGAGGTGCCGCCGTCGTAGGGGATGCCGACGAGTGCCACGTCGAGCGTGGCGTCGCGCACGTGGGGGAGGCGCATGAACGTCGGCGGCTGGCCGAAGCGCGGCGACGAGAAAGCGTCGGGCGGCGAGAGCCTGCTCACCCTGACTCCGAACGGACCCTGCGGAGGCTCAGAGTTGAAACTTGAGCGCCGAAACCGAGCGGGCCAAGAACTCGACCTCCTCGGGCGTGTTGAACACCGAGAAGCTCGCCCGGAGGGTCCCGACGACGCCCAGCCTCCGCATGAGTGGCATGGCGCAGTGATGCCCGGCCCGCACCGCGATCCCGTCCTGGTCAAGGAGCGCGGCGCCGTCGTGCGGATGGAGCCCCCGGACGTTGAAGGCGACGACAGCGCCCCGCGTCTCCGGGTTTCGGGGCCCGTACCGCGCGACCTCCGCCAGCCCCTCCAGGCGATCCAGGCAGAGCCGGGTCAGCTCCTGCTCGTGGGCCAGGACGCGCTCCATCCCGAGCTTGGAGAGGTACTCGATCGCCACCCCGAGCCCCACGGCGCCGGCGATCGGCGGGGTGCCGGGCTCGAAGCGCCAGGGGAGATCGTTCCACTCGGCACGGTCGAGCCATACCTCCCGGATCATCTCGCCGCCGCCCCAGGCTGGCTGCAGCCGCTCCAGCACCTCGCGCCGGCCGTAGAGGATCCCGATCCCGGTGGGCCCGAGCATCTTGTGACCCGAGAAGACGTAGAAGTCGGGGCCGAGCCCGGCCACGTTCACCGGCAGGTGGGGGACGGCCTGGGCCCCGTCCACCAGCACCAGGCTTCCCGCCGCACGGCAGCGGGCCACGATCGCCGCGACCGGGTTGATCGTCCCGAGCACGTTGGACACGTGGGTGACCGCGACCAGCCGCGTCCGGTCGGTGAGGAGCCTGTCCAGGGCTTCCAGGTCCAGGAATCCCTCGCCCGCGATCGGGACCGCCTTGAGCCTCACGCCCCGGTCCCGGGCCAGCATCTGCCACGGGATCAGGTTGCTGTGGTGCTCCATCTCGGTGACGAGGATCTCGTCGCCGGGAGCGAGGGTCCTCCCGACTGCCTGGGCCACCAGGTTGATGGCGTCGGTCGTCCCGCGGGTGAAGACGACCTCCTCGCGGTGCTCGGCACCGATGAATTCTCGCACGCCGTCCCGAGCCGCCTCGAGCAGCGCTGTCGCCTCCTCGCCGAGTGTGTGGATCGAGCGATGAACGTTGGCGTGGGAGCGCTCGTAGTAGAGGCGGACGGCCTCGATCACCTGGCGCGGCTTCTGGCTGGAGGCGGCGGAGTCCAGGTAGACGAGCGGTCTCCCGTTGACCAACCGCTCCAAAATCGGGAAGTCGGGTCGCGTCTGGAGAGCCAGCGTCACAGCGGCGTCCCGACCTGCGTCAGCGCGCGCTTCAGCACCTGGAGCGGGAGCGTGACGCACTTCATCCGCGACGGCCTGATGTCGGCTTGGAGGCGTGAGAGGAGATCCTCCACCGCGAGTACCTCGACCTCCCGGAACGGGCGGCCCTCGACCATCTCGGCGAGAATGTCGGCCGACGCCGTGCAGATCGCGCAGCTGTCGCCGCGGAACCGTGCCTCCGCAATTGCCGAGTCGGCGAACCGGAGCTCCATCCTCACCCGGTCGCCGCAGAGCGGGTTCACATCCTCGAAGGCAGCGTCGGGTTCGCGAAGCTCGCCCCTGAAGCGCGGTCGGCGAAAGCGCTCGTGGATGACCGAGCTGTAGAGCACAACCGTATGATACCGCTCCGCACGGGCAAAAGAAAGGCTTCGGGGCGCTACGGGCGCGGGCCGAGGTCGAACACGACGCGCGCCTCACCCGCCGCCGGGACAGCGACCTCGCGGGAGAGCACGTGGGGGGCGTCGTAGACCACGCGCCCCTCGGGCTCCTGGGCGATCACGCTCCACCCCGGATGCCAGGCGCTGATCCGGTACGTCCCTGCCGGGACTCGCGGAATGCTGAACCCGCCGTCGGAATCGGTGACCGCGAAGTACGGATGGTCGAAGGCCAGGAGGTAGCCGAGCATGTGGACGTGGGTGTCGCAGGTGAGCGTCATCACGCCGGAGCGCTTGACGGTGCGTCGCGTCACCTGCCCCTGGGTGGGCTGGACGACGTTGAAGACGTGCCGTCGCCCCGGGAGCCACGCCCTCAGGTTGTGTAGCACGGGGTCAGCGTTGACTATCGCCAACTCCGCACCCACCTGGACCGCCAGTACACGCGGGACGAAGCGGCAGGCCCGGTTTTCCAGGACGGTCTCGCGCGGCGGCGGGCTGTCCTCGCTTCGAGTCAGGCCCTCGAGGAAGACGACCGCGTGCTGGACGCCGCGCGTCAGGGGCGACACGTTCAGCGCGTCCGAGGGGACACTGTCTCCGCACACCTCTCGATCCTTTGCCACCGGGATGGGCGCCGGCACGGGGAGCACGCCGCGGAAGACGACGCGACCGCTGATGGTGCCGGCGCGCGCGGCCTCAGCCGTGCCGAGGAGGAGGACGGCGAGGAAGACGGCGAGGAAGACGGAGATTGCCCCGGGCGCCCTCACGGGCTGATCGTCACCCCCCACGGACCCTTCCCGGCGCGGACGGTGGCGACCACCTGCTCGGTGACGGTGTCGATCACCGAGACATCGTCCGAGGCGCCGTTGGCGACGTAGAGCTTCCTGCCGTCCGGGGTCAGGGCCAGGCCCCACGGGCGCCGCCCCACCGGAATGTACTTGACAACCCGGTTCTCCGCCGTGTCGATGACTGTCACGTCGTTGGAGGCGCCGTTGGCCACGTACGCCCGCTTCCCGTCCGGCCGCACCACCACTCCCTTGGGCTTAGCGCCGGGTCGCTCGATCTTCAGCGTTCCGATGATGGCGTGGCGCTTCACGTCGACCACCGAGACAACGGCGCCGATCTCCGCGGTGACGTACGCGCGGGACCCGTCGGGCGTGAAGGCGGCCTCCCGGGGACGACTCCCGACCAGGATCGTCGCCACCACCTTGAAGGACGCGGTGTCGATGACCGAGACCGTGTGGGTGGTCTCGGCGGTCACGTAGACGAGCTTGCCGTCGGGACTCACCGCGACCCCCTCGGGCTCGATCCCCACGGGGACCGTCGCGATCACCTTGCCGGTGCGCGTGTCGATGACGGACGCCGTGTTGGCGTCTTCGTTCGAGACGTAGAGCCTGGACCCGTCAGGGCTCACCGCGAAAGCTTCCGGGTCCGACCCCGCCGGGATCTTGGCGAGGATCTTTCGCGCGGCGACATCCACCTGAGCGATGGCGTCTTCCTCGCCCAGCGCCACGTAGAGGGTTCGGCCGTCGGGCGACACGCCGATCCCGCGCGGGCGATCGCCCACCGGGATCGTCCCGACAACCCGGTCCGTCGCGGCGTCGATGACGGTGACGTCGTTCGAACGCTCGTTGGACACGTAGGCGTAGGGCTGAGCCGGGCTCTCCGCTGGAGCCAGCAGGGTCACTCCCAGAAGGAGCGCCGCGCCGACTACCCCCCGCGCCCGGACCCCACGCCTCATAGGGGCGCCCCCTTTACCCGTCGAAGCGGCAACGGCTCTCTCCCTTCGGTTCTCCGATGGCGTCCAGGTCCCCCCTCGCCGGGACCTCGGCGACCACTTCGAAGCCCTTCCACGGCTCCCGCCCCGGCTCCGGTTTCCTGGGGGTGACCAGGTACATCGGTTGCCTGAGCTGATGGTCCCAGTCCCTGAACGTCAGCGGCCGCCCCTTGTGCCCGTCGAACGGTGGCGCACTCTCGAGAAATCTGAGCAGACCCGCAAGGTCACCGCTCCCGGTGCGGACGATGGCCTCGCCGAGAAGCTTCACCGCGGCCCACGCGGCCCAGCTCCGCCCCTCCAGGGGCCGCCCGAAACGCCGGCGGAAGCGCGAGTTGAGTTCGCGGGCGCTGAAGCGCTGGAGCTCATGGTGCCAGAGAACGGGCCAGACACCGGCCAGATCCGCCGGATCGCCCGCACTGAGCGCAGATGGGTCCACGCCGGCCCCTGCAAGCTGGAAGGTGAGCCCGGCGCTCCGGTACCCGCGCAGGAAGATGGGGAGGTCCGATTCCTCCAACCCGACAAATACCGCGTCGGGGCCGAGCCCGCCGAGACGCTTGAGAAGCGGATTCCAGTCCTGGGTGCCGCCCGGCACCTGCTCGGTCGCCAGCGGCGCCCGGCCCCTTCGCGCGAGAAACGCCGTGGCGACCTGGCCGATGTCACGCCCCAGCGACGAGTCGCTCGTCACGAGGGCCCAACGCGTGAGCTTTCGCTGCTCCAGGAGCCACTGCTGCACCGCTCCCACGTACATGGCGAGGCTCGCCTCCACGTGGAAAGCGTGCCGGTGGCAACGCGATCCCCTCAGCCGGCTCGCGCTGGCCCCGACGTTCAAGAAGAGGGCATCGCCCTGCTGAGCCGCGTCCCGGAGGGCTTCAGCGGACGCCTCGTCGGCGCCCCCCACCAGGCCGATGGCCCGTTCCTGGCGGACGAGGCGGCGCCCGACCGACAGCACCGCCTCTGCACCGTCGGCAACCTCCTGAAGCAGCTCGAGGCGCTTGCCGAAGAGGCCCGCCATGACGTTGGCCTCGTCCAGCCCGAGCCGGACGCCGAAGGCGATGCGCTCGCCCACCTCCAGACGCGCGCCGCCCGGCACCACGAGGCCGATCCGATAGGTCTCCTGAGCGGCGGCGGTCCGCGAGAGCAAGGCGCCGGCAGCGACGCCGAGGCCCTTCACGAACGTCCGGCGGTCGAGGGTCGCCACGGCTCTAGATCAACAGGGAGAGCCAGCGTCGGCGCGTGACCCCGGCGCGAGCGAGGATCCATCCGTCAACGCCCCAGCGGCGACCCGCGCGGCAGCCGAGGAATATGACCATGGACGTGATGAGGACGAGGTGGAAGCCCTGCTGGCCGAAGCTCATCCACTGCGTCGCCAGGCCGTAGTTGAGGCTGAGGAACAGCCCGACCAGGGCTGAGAGCCCCGTCAGCAGCCCCAGGACCAGGCCAATGCCCACGCAGACCTCGCCGTAGGTCTGAAGGCTCGCGAACAGCTTGGTGTTCGGGACGACAGTCGCCTCGAGGAACTCCTTGTACCAGCCGACCGGGTTCCCCGCCGCGAACTCGGCGACCCGCTTCGGGTGGAAGTTAACGAAGCGGGGCGAGACGGCGGGATACGGAATCACCCCCCAGAGGAAGCCGAGGGCGAGCTTGGTCCAGACCGCTTTGAGGAACCACGCCCCCACGACAACCCGCAGGAGGACCAGCCATCGCTCTGGGTTCCACACGCTCAGGCTCGCTCGGCGGCGCGCTCCGCTGGCCGGCGCCCGACTCAGTTGGCAGGGAGGGTCTTGAGGAACGCCCGGATCTTGCGGATCTCGTCCTCGCTCAGGATCCCTCGCCAGGAGACCATGGCCGTCCCCGCCCGACCGATCATGACGATCTTGACGAACTCGTCATCGGTGCCCTTGAAGGCAACCAGCGAAGGGGCCATGAAGGTCCCCTTGCCGTCGACCCCGTGGCATTCCGAACACGACGTGAAGAACGACGACCTCCCCTCCCGGATCTCCGGCGGAAGCTGTGACGTCTGCTGCGCCGCCGCCGGCGCCGGAACACCATACCGGGCCAGGATCCCCGCAATCTTCTTTGGATCCAGCCGTGTCAGGGCACGGTCAACCGCCTCCTTCAGGGCCCGGTCAGCTTTCCGCATCCCGACGGCGATCTTGAACTCGAGTTCGGGCTCGTTGAGCCAGGTCAGTTTGAACCCGGGGTTCTTCTTGGCGAGCCAGCCGGCCAGGGGGGACCACATCACCACGGCGTCCACCTCTCCCTTTGCCAGCGCCGCGAACGTCTCCTCCGGCGTCAGGTAGATCCGGCGGTTGTAGCCCCGCTGGAAGACCAGCTCGTCGCTCAGGGTCATCGCCTGGACGCCCACCAGCTTCCCCTTGAGCGCCTCGGGCGACGCGACCGAGCCGACGGCGGGAGACACAAGGACCTGGCCCATCACGTAATACGGGACCGAAAGAACCACGCGCGGGTTCTCCCGGGTGAAGCGCTCGGTCAGGGGAAGCCCCATGAACAGGTCGCACCTGCCCTCGTAGAGCTGGCGGAACGCCAGGAACCCCCGAAAGGTGGGGAACCAGTGGACCCGCAGCTCGACACCCAGCCCTTCGGCGAGCGCGCGCGCGATCTCAACCTCGAACCCGGGCTCGTTGGGATCTTGGCTGGAGAAAGGAAGGTTCGAGGGATCGGCACAGAGCCGGATCCCTCGAACCTCAGCGTCAGCAGAGACGGTCGCCGCCAGGGCGACCGCCAGCAGGAACCACGCGAGCCTCAGTCGGCGAGGCCAAACACCACCACGATGTCGCCCCAGTTGGTGTTGTGCAGGTGCGACCACCTGGGCTCTTTGCCGAACCATGTCAGTGACCTCACCGTACCCCCGGCGGCCACCGCGATGTACTGCTTGCCGTCCAGGGAGTAGCTGATGATCCCGCCGGACTGCGGCGTGCCGAGATTGAACGACCAGAGCTGCTCACCGTTCCGGGCGTCGACGGCGACGAGCTTCCCCTCGGGGGTGCCCTGGAAGACCAGGTCCCCACCGGTGGTCAGCGTCTGGCCGATCAGCGGCGCGCGGTTCGGCCACTCCCAGATGACCTTGTTCCCGTTCACGTCGAAGGCCCGGAGGATCCCGGCCTGGTCAACCTTGGTGAACTGCTCGACCTTGATCCCGGTGTAGAACTGGCCACGCTTGTACACCAGGTCCGGGTTGTACGAGTACTTCATGCAGAACTCGTTCGACGGGATGTAGAGGTAGCCGGTCTTGGGGTTGTAGACCTTGTGCTGCCACCCCGTGGCGCCGACCAGCGAGGGGCAGATCTCGAGGGCCGGGCCGCCCATCTTGGGCCGCAACCCGGGCGTCTCCACCGCCCGACCGGTCTTGGGATCGGGGCCTCCCCAGTTGATCAGCCGGGCGAAGGGAACGGCCGAGAGGAACTTCCCGGTGGCGCGCTCCAGCGTGTAGACGTAGCCCAGCTTGTTGGCCTGGACGACCGCCTTGTGCTTCTTCCCGTCCCGCACCACGTCAATGATGTGGTGCTCCATGGCGGCGTCCATGTCCCACGATTCGTTGGGGATGTACTGGAAGTGCCACTTGAGCTTGCCGGCGTCCACGTCGAGGGCAACGGCCGACATCGTGTAGAGGTTGTCGCCCTTCCGCATCTCGTAGATCCAGGGGGCGGGGTTTCCGGTTCCGAAGTAGACCAGGTTCAACTCGGGATCGAAGGTCCCGGTCAGCCAGACCGCGCCGCCACCGAGCTTCCAGGTGTCAGCCGGCCAGGTCTCGTTGCCCGGCTCGCCAGGGCCCGGGATCGAGTACCAGCGCCAGAGGCTCTTGCCCGTGTCGGCGTTGAAGGCCTCGACGAACCCCCGCGGGCCCATCTCGCCTGGTCCGCTGATTCCGATGATGACCTTACCTTTGGCGACCAAAGGGGCCGCTGACACGAAATAGCCGTCAAGATAATCGGCTACCTTCGTGTCCCAGGCGACTTTCCCGGTCTTGGCGTCCAGCGCGACCAGGTGGGCGTCCAGCGTTCCGAAGATCACCTTGTCCCTGTAGAGGGCCACGCCCCGGTTGTGCGGGAGCACGCGAACGAGCGCCGTCGTGTCGTCGGGGATCTTCCGCTCGTGCTTCCAAAGGATCTCGCCGGTGCGGGCGTTCACCGCGTAGACCCGGTTGGCGCCGATGGACGTGGAAGTGGTGAACATCACCGCGCCATTCACGATCGGCGTGGTCTGCTGCTCGCCCGGAGTCCCGCCCGAGAGGATCCACTTGGGCACGAGCCGTCTGACATTGCTCGTGTTGATCTGAGAGAGCGGGCTGTAGCGCCAGCCGTTGTAGGTCCGGTAGTACATGAGCCAGTTGGCAGGATCCTTGTCGGCGTTGACGAGCCGGTCGTCGGTCACCTCAATCCAGTCGAAGGCCGGTGTCGTTGCCGGCATGAAGAGGAGGAGCGAGACGAAAACCAGGAATCCGAGGTGGAGGGAACACCATTTCTTCGCCATCTCATCTTCCTCCCATGTGCCCGATGGCGCTTCGGTGAAGGGGACGAACGAACGTGCGTTGCCTCGCCGGGAATGTCAGCGAGAGAGAAGCAGCCTCCCCGGCACCGTGGGGCTCTCAGATACCGCTGAAGTCATCCTGGTAGGCGTTGATCTCCGCGTCCATCTTGATCTCTTCAAAGCTCGGGGTCTCCCACGCCATTGTCCTCACCCCCCTTCCTGAAGCGCCGTCATCTTAAGAAAGGCACCCCTCGATGTCAAGCGGGAAAGAGGAGCCGCCCGGCATGGGCCGGCATCCCTGGGATGCGCCCGCCGGACCGGCCGGAGCCAGGCCAAGCCGGTCCTGTCCCGGCTCCGCCGACGAGCGCGGTGCCGTCGTACTAGGGGGCCGGCTGCAGGCCCGCGATATACCGCGCGAGGTTCTCGATATCCTCCTCGGACAACGGCTGCGCCGCGGTCGTCATGCTACCGTCGAGTTCGGCCCGGGTCTGGGCTTTGAAGCCACGCAGTTGCTTCAGCAGGTACTCGTAATGCTGGCCGGCCAGGCGCGGGATGTGCTGCTGCCCGACCAGCCCCGGCGCATGGCAAGAGTTGCAGTGGTGCGCCTCCACGAGCCGCTTGCCCGCAGCCGTCGTTCCCGGGTCGCCGGGACCACTCGCCACGACCGGGGTCTGTACGGCGAAATAGACCGAGAGGTCCTCCATATCGGTGTCGCTCAGGTTCACGGCAAATTGCGTCATCTGTGGATCTTTCCGGCGTCCGTCTCGAAACAGGATGAGCTGCCAGTGGGTATAGAGGGCCGGCTGCGCGGCGAGCGACGGGACGAGGGGGTTCGTGGAGTTCCCGGCGGCCCCGTGGCACTGGGCGCAGACTTCTGCCTTCCGCCGCCCTGCCTCGGCATCGACGGCGCGGGCCTCGGGAGCCGCGGCGACGGCGAGGATGAGCATGGCAAGGATGAGGAATTGAGACATCTTCGGGCCAAACGTGACGATATCACGCCGGTCGAGCGCCGGCTCCGCCGGCGCAATCGTTCTAGGGGGAGGCTTCGGAGGGAGCCGTCGAGGCCCCCTCCGATGAAATCAGCGCTGGTACGTGATCCGGTAGATGGCGCCGTTGTAGTCGTCGGAGACTAGCAACGCGCCGCCGGGCATCACGAACGGATACGCGGGCCGGCCCCAGAACTGCTCGCCCTGGAGCCACCCCTCCGCGAAGACCTCGTACTTGGGCGGCTGGCCCATGGCGAGCCTTACCATCATCACGCGGAAGCCGGTCTTCTGGGTTCGGTTCCAGGAACCCCGCTGCGCGCTGAAGATCCGGTTCCTGTACTCGGACGGGAACATGTTGCCGTTGTAGAACGTCATACCGACGGCGCCCACGTGCGGCCCGAGCTTCAGCAGCGGGTTGTTGAACTCACTGCAGGCGCGCCCGCGCCCGAAGTCGGGATCGAGGACGTCGCCCTGGTGGCAGAAGGGATAGCCGAAGTGCGGGACGAAGCCGGAGCTCCCGACGTGGTGCAGGGTGTCGTTCGGCACGTCGTCCCCCAGCCAGTCGCGGCCGTGGTTCGTGAAGTACAGCTCCTTCGTCACCGGGTGCCAGTCGAAACCCACGCTGTTGCGGACGCCGCGGGCGACGTACTGGAGCCCGGTGCCGTCGGGATTGATCCGCGTGACGTTGGCGTGCGTGTCCGGCGGCAGGACGATGTTGCCGGGCGCGCCGATGTTGAAGTAGAGCTTGCCGTCGGGCCCGAAGGCCAGGTACTTCCAGCCGTGAGGCAGGTCCTTGGGGAGCGTGTCGATGACCACCTTGGGCTCCCCGGGGTTGTCCAGCCGGTCCTCGATCCCCTCGTACTTGATGATGCGGGAGATCGCGGCGACGTAGAGGGTGCCGTCCCGGAAGGCCACGCCGTTGGGCTGCGTGAGGCCCTTGGCGATGACCTTGACCTCCCGCTTGCCCGCCTTGTCCACCACCGCGTAGACGTTGCCTGCCACGCGGCTCGACACGAACAGCGTCCCCTTGCTGCCGAGCGTCATCGCCCGCGCGTTGGGGATCATGTCGGCCCAGACGCTGATCCTGAACCCTGGCGGCAGCTTGATCTTGTCGATGGGCAGGTCTTTGCCCGGCTTCGGGGCCGGCGGTTGAGCGTGCGGTGCGAGCGGCGAAGTCGCCAGCTCGGGCGGCCGGCCCTGGGCCCAGGGCGGCGGTGGCTGCTGCTGGGCCATGAGCGGTGATGCGACGAGGAGCAGAGCCAGAAACACGCCGATCGCAGCGGTGTACTGAGTGAAATACGACTGACCATTCGATGCACGATGCCGGTCCAACATGGTGTCCCCCTTCTCAGACCACGCTGAAGTCGCCCTCGTAGGCGTTGATCTCCGCATCCATCCTGATCTCCTCAAAGGCCGGCGTCTCCCACGCCATCGTCACCACCTCCCTTCCCGAAGCGGCGCCATCCTAAAGACAACGGTCATCCGGTGTCAAGGCCGACGCGGGCACCTTCAGTCGCTCTTGAAGAGCCCGAAGAGCCAGTGGCCGAGGAGCCCGAGGAGCGGCGGCAGGACGAGGGCCGGGAGCAGCCGGGCCAGGGTCAGCGGCCAGCCGAGGAGCGGCAGTTCGTAGGTCAGAGTCCGGATGGGGCTGACGAGCATCTTGGCGCTGATGAGAGTGATCAACGGTCCCGCCGCGGCACCGTTCCGGTAAAGGTTCGCCGCAATGGGGAAGACCACGTACGGCCCACCCGGGATCAGCAGACCGGCCGCCCATCCGGCGAGGAGTCCCTGCCCCGCGCTTCCCTGACCGAGCCACCTGGAGAGCGTCGGCTGGGGAATCAACACCTCCAGGAGGCCGGCCAGGAGGAAGCCGAAGCCGAGCTCCACCCAGACGTTCCGCAGGAGCTTCCCGCTCGCAGCCAGTCCCCGAAGCGGAAGGACAGGATCTTTGAACGACGCAATCGCCGCCGCCACGATCACCAGTCCCAGGAGGATGAAGAAGGCGGAGTCCATGCGGAGCCCCCAGGACGCGAGGGCGGCGCGCCTCACGACCCCGTCGGTCGCGCCGAAGGGACGGGGCCCCGGTAGACGAACGCGGGCCGGTCCCCGGATTCGGCGGCCCGCGCGCGCGCCGCCTCGATCAGGTGGTGGTCGGGAGAGAGCACGCATGCGGGATCGGTCGCGGCGGCGGTACCGGTCAGGTGGAACGCCTGGCACCGGCACCCGCCGAAGTCGATGCTCCGGCGGGGGCAGCTCCGGCACGGCTCTGGCATCCATCCCTCTCCGCGGAAGAGGTTGAAGCTGGGCGAACGGTGCCAGATCTCCTCCAGCGGACGCTCCCGGGCGTTCTCGAATGTCAGGCCAGCGATCGTGTGGGCCGCGTGGCACGGAAGGACCAGGCCGTCGGGCACGATGTTGATGAACCGCCTCCCCCACCCGTCCATGCACGCCTTCGGCCACTCCGAATAGTAATCGGGTGTGACGTAGGCGATCTCCATCCGCCCCTGAAGCCGCGCCCTGGCCGCCGCAGCCACCTCGCGCGCCCGCTCGAGCTGGGCAACGGTCGGGAGCAGCTGGTCGCGGTTCTTGAACGCCCAGCCGTGGTACTGGGTGTTCGCGAGCTCCAGGCGGTCGGCACTGAGGCGCTCGGCCAGGGCCACGACCTCGTCCACCCGGTCCAGGTTGCTGCGGTGAAGGACGACGTTGAGGGTCAGCGGCAGCCCCTCGACCTTGACCCACCGGGCGACCTCGAGCTTGGTGCGGAACGCCCGGTACCCTGCGATCCGGTCGGAGCTCTCCGCCTCCACGTCCTGCACGCTCAGCTGAACGTTGTCGAGGCCGGCGTCCCGCAGCTCCCGGAGCCGGTCGCGGGTGAGCGGGATCCCGCTCGTGATCAGGTTCGTGTAGAGCCCGACCTCGGCCGCGCCGCGCACCAGCAGTTCCACGTCGCGCCGCGCCAGCGGCTCGCCGCCTGTCAGATGGAGCTGGACGACGCCGAGGGCTTCGGCTTCTCGGAAGACGCGGAGCCACTCCTCCGTGGTCAGCTCGTTACTGTGCCGGCTGTACTCGACGGGGTTGTAGCAGTAGACACACCGGAGCGGGCAGCGGTACGTCAGCTCGGCGATCAGGGTATAGGGGCGGTACTCGACTGCGTTCAAGGCGCCGACCTCCCGCTCCTAGATCCTCGGAGGGGGGCTCCGCCCCCCTTCCGATGCCTCCCCCCGCGATTGCGCGGGCCAAGCCCGCGCTCGGGACGCTTCGGCCAGGTGCGCGCTGACGGTTCGAGGATGCGAGCTGGGTTCTTCAGCATCCTACTAGTGCGGAGGAAGACCGAAGGCGTGGCGCATGATCCGGGCGATGTCCGTGTTGTCGAGGAGGCCGCGCACCTGCTCGGCCCCGGGCCCGAAGGCGTAGACCGGCACCGGCGTGCCCTCGTGGCCGTAAGTCTTCTCGGACCTGGCGTGGACGTGGACCGGATACCAGGAGACGCCGGCGCGATCGGAGAGGACTGCGGCGATCTCCCATGCCCCTTTCCCCAGCACGGATTCGAGGGCCCTGTGGACCTTCCCGCCGACGTGGGATCCTTGAGGCGACCGGATCGCCTGGATTTCGGCCTCCGTCAGGTCGGTGATCCCCGCCAGGTCGGCGAGCACCTCCCGCACGTTGGCGCGGTCGGGCGCGAGCCGCTTCGCCATCCGCGCCGCTGACGCCTTGATATTTCCGAGGCCCTTCGGGTTGAGCGGCTCGGCGATGCGCAGGCCGCCGGTGGCATGGTCGGCGGTGACGATGACCAGGGTCTGACCGTCCTTGCGGGAAAACTCAAAGGCGACCTTCACGGCCTCGTCGAAGGCCACGACCTCCTTCACCAGCGCGGCGGCATCCCAGTAGTGGCCGGCGATGTCGATCAGCCCGCCCTCCACCATGAGGAAGAACCCCTTCGGGTTTTTCGCCAGAACCTCGAGGGCCTTGCCCGTCATCTCGGCCAGGCTCGGCTCCTTCGCGGGATCCCGGTCGATCTCGAAGGCCATGTAGCTCGGGCTGAACAACCCGAGGAGCTTGCTCGTGCTGGCCGGGCCTATCCCCTGCAGCTCGGCCCGAGATTTCACCACCCGGTACCCTTTCTGGGTCGCCATGCCGACGTAGTCGGCCTCGTCGGGCCGCCGGCTCCCCGGCCACGACTTGGGGATCCAGTGGCGGATCCCACCGCCAAGGAGCACGTCCACACCCCTCTCCAGGTACGCTCCCGGCACCTCGTTCTCCCAAGCGGCGCCGACGGCTTCGCGCGGCACCTTCGGGTGGGCGGCGAAGACGGCGGGCGTCGCGTCGGTGATCCGCGACGTGGAGACGAGGCCCGTGGACTTCCCGAGCCTGGCCGCGTCCTCGAGCACCGACGGGAGCGGCGTCAGGTCGGGGTTGACGCCGACCAGGTGATTGTTCGTCTTGACACCGCTCGCGATCGCCGTGCCGCCCGCCGACGAGTCGGTGACCAGGGCGTCCAGGGAGTGGGTCGTCATCGCGGTCAGGTACGGCAGGCGGTCCATCGTCAGCTTGCCGCCGGGCCCGACGCTGGCGAGCCTGGCCAGGGCGACCTCGGAGAACCCCATCCCGTCGCCGATCAGGAGGATGACATTTTTCGCCTGGCTCCCCTGGGCTCCGGCCGTCTGGACATCCGAAACGGCCAGGCCCCACCCGACCATCGCGACCAGGACCGCCACCAGCACGCGCCCGAGCCTCATGCTCCTCCCCATCGCTTCCCCCTCCTCATGCGCCGTTCATCTACGCCACGATCTCCAGGAGCCCGCGGGACTGGATCTGGGCCAGAAAAGCCATGACCTGGCGCTCGATCTCCTCGCGAGCCTGGCCGGGGTATTTTCCCGCAAGCTCGCCCACGATCCCCTCGACGGTGCACTCCCCCGTGCAGAGCTGAACGATGTCGGCGGCCGTCGCGTTGAGCAGGAGACCCCGCTCGGGGTAGAGGAGAAAATACTTCCCCGCCCGCTTGTCCCAGCGGAGCCGCGCCTTGGCGGCCAGCTTGGGTCGGCTCGCCGGCGACAGCGTCATGTCAGCCCGCCTGCGGCACCCGCCACCCCGGCGACACGTAAGCGGCGTAGACCGAGTCCAGCAGCGTCCAGAGGATCTCGCACTTGGTGACGAGCGCTGCGACGCACCGTTCCTGGAGCTCCCGGGACACGGCCGCCCTGACGACGAAATCGAGGGCCTCCTGCGAGTCGCGGCGGGCGCGGGGAACCCGGCTCCGGAAATACTCGAGCACGCCCCGGTCCACCCACGGGTAGTGCGCTTCCCAGGCCGCGATGCGGCGGGACATCAGGTCCGGGGCGAAGAACTCGGTCAGAGAGGAAGCCACGGCTTCCACGAGACTCCGCTCCCGCACCAGCTCCACGTACGCGTCGCACGCGAAGCGCACCCCCGGGACCACGGAGCGGCAGCTCGCCACTTCCTCGCGGTCGAGCCCGACCCCCTCGGCGAGCCGGAGCCACAGCTCGAGCCCCTCACCCTCGCCGTCGTGGTCCAGCAGCCGGTGGATCCACATGCGCCGGAACGTCGGGTCCTCCGACTTCGACAGGATGATCGCGTCCTTGATCGGGATCCGCGTCTGATAGTAGTACCGGTTCAGGACCCACGCCTGGAGCTGGAGGCGGGTCAGTTTCCCCTCGTGCATCAGCGCGTGGTACGGGTGCCGGTCGTGATAGCGCCGGCTTCCCTCCTCGCGAAGCCGCTCGACGAACGCCTCGCGCGAGAGCGGGGCGTCGGAGCTCACAGGCGAATCTCCAGGCCGTCCTCGGCCACTTCGCAGCCGGCTTCCTCGACCGCGCGGCGCTCCGGGGATCCCGCCAGTAGGATCGGGTTCGTGTTGTTGATGTGGGTGTAGATCCTGCGCGGGGCGGTCACGCCAGTGAGGCGAGCGAGGCTCCCGGTCGGCCCGCCGATCGGCAGGTGGGCCATGTCTTCGGCGCGCTTCGTGGACAGGCCGAGCCGAACCAGCTCGTCGCTCGACCAGAAGGTCCCGTCGAAGAAGAGCGCATTGACCCCCTCGAGGGCCTGGAGGAGGCTCCCGTCGACGGCGCCCACGGCGGGCAGATACACGAGCAGCCGGCCGCCCTTGCGTTCCCGGATCCAGAGCCCCACGTTGTCCTCAGGGTCTGGGGGCAGGAGGCCTTCCAGGTGGATGGGGAGCTTGCCGGGGAGCGGCAGCGGGGTCACCGAGAGCCCGGTCGGTGAGCCGCCCGCGCCGCTCAGCTCTTCCTCGCGGCCGAGCTTCAGCGGGCGCCAGGTGAGCTGCTCGGGAAAGCGCTGGAGGGTGCGGACGATCACGTTGGACTCCACGAGCCCCTGCCGGACCCGCTCGGTCGCGTACACGACGAGCGGGTAGGACTCCCTGAGGGAGAAGAGCCCGAGGCAGTGGTCGAGGTCGCCGTTGGTCAGGAGGATCGCGCCGACCGGCGAGTGCCGGGAGCCTCGAGGGTGGAGTGCCGGGAAGCTCTCGATCTGCGTCCGGATCTCCGGGGAGGCGTTCAGCAGGAACCACTCCTCTCCGTTCGCGCTCACCGCCATGGAGTCCTGGGTCCGGGGCAGGATTCCTCCGGTGCGCTGCCGGGCCTCCCGGCAGTTCGGGCAGCCACAGTTCCACTGGGGAACCCCACCGCCAGCTGCCGACCCCAGTACGCGAATCCGCATGATCGGTTGCGAAGACAATACAGCCCCTCCTCTTGGGCTACGCACCAAAAGGAAGGGCTGTGAGCTTACGGTCGAGGGAGGCTAAACGGATTCCTCCCGGCTGAAGTCGTCCTGGTAGGCACTGATCTCCGCGTCCATCTTGATCTCGTCGAACGTCGGCGCTTCCCAAGTCACCCAGGTCACCTCCCTCCAAAGGCGCTAGCGGCATGCTAAAGGGGCTCCGTTCAGGTGTCAAGAAAAAAGTGGCTCGGCAGCGCTGTCACTGTGGCGAAAACGACGTGAGGTACCGATAGATGCTGAGGATCTCCTCCGCGGTCAGGATACCCTTGAACGGAGCCATGGCCGTCCCCGGTCGGCCGTTCTGCGTGATCCTGAGGAACTTCTCCTGGCCGCCCTCATAATTCCTGAGCACCGGGACGAGGCCACCGACACCTCCGCCAACCCCCTCGGCCCCGTGGCAGCGGGAGCAGGCCGTCGAGAACAGGGAGCGACCGGCCTCGACAGCGTCCTTCGCCTCCACCCGAATGACCCATCTCTCCCCCCGGGGACCCGGGCTCGGCACGGCGCCGTAGCGTCCGAGGACCTCCCGGACCTTGCCGCTGTCCTTGAGGCGCCCGACGGCATCGTCCACCGCCGCGGCAAGGTCGCGGTCGCGGCGGCGCACGCCAGCCCCGATCGGAAACTCAAGACGCGGCTCGGCGATCGGGATCACCCGGAGGTCGGCTCGGCCGCGCGCGAGCCAGCTCGCCACCGGGAGCCACAGGAGGGCGGCCGGCACCTCGCCGGCCGCCACAGCTCGGAACGCCTCCTCCTGACTCCGGTAAATCCCCCGGTCAAGCCCGCGGTAGAACACGAAGGAGTCGGCAGGGCTCATCCCCTCGATCGCGACGCGCTTGCCGGCGAGATCGCTGAGGGTCTGGATCCCGGCGTCGCTCCGCGCCAGAATCGCGTGGCCCATCGTGTAGTAGGGCCGGCTCACCGCGATCCATGGGTTGGCCTCCCTGAACCTGTCGTCCTGGGGCAGGCCCATGAAGAGATCGCAGGCCCCATCACGGAGGGGCCGGAGCGCGCGCACGTACGTGAGGGTCCACTCGAAACGCGCCTCGACGCCGATCTGGCGCGCCACCAGCCTCGCCAGCTCGACTTCGAACCCGGGAGTGGAGGGGTCAGAGCTGGAGAACGGGAGGTTGGAGGGGTCGGCGCAGACCCGGACATACCCTCGCTCACGGATCGCGTCGAGCCCCCCGTCCGCCGCCGCCTCGAGCCCCGTCGCGAGCGCGAGGAGGGCCGGGACGACTCCCCGAAGGATTCTCAATCAAACAGCCCGAAGACCGTCAGCGTGCCTCCGACAGGCACGTTCTTGAGATACTGGAGTCTCGGATCGTTGCCGACGAGGAGGTCGCCCGTCACCTTGCCGCCGCCGTTGAGCACGGCCACGTACTGCTTGCCCCCTACCGAGTAGGTGATCGGCGGGGCGGTCACCGGAGCGCCTACCGAGAACTCCCAGAGCTGCTCGCCGGTCCTGGCGTCCAGGGCGACGAGCCGGCCATCCTGGGTCCCGGCGAACACCAAGCCCCCCCCCGTCGAGACCACGCCACCGGCCTGGATGGGCGCGCGCGTCCACCACTCCCACGCGGTGTCGCCGGTGTTGGGGTTGATCGCCCGCACGACGCCGGCCTGGTCCTGCGCCGCGAACGCCGTGAAGTCTGCGCCGATGTAGAGCGCGCCGCGCTTGTACTGGATGTCCTTGGCGATCGAGTACTTGTTGCACATCTCCATCGACGGCAGGTACACGAGCCCGGTACCGGGGTGGAAGGAGGCGTGAGCCCAGTTCCGCCCGCCGAAGATCGACGGGCAGATGTCCATCGGCGGGGCCCCCGCCGCAGGCCGCATCCCCGCGTTCTCGATCAGCTTGCCGCTCTCAGGATCCACATCCTTCCAGATCGTGATGAAGCGCGTGAAGCGCTTTGCCGCGACGAACTTGCCCGTCGCCCGCTCCAGGCTGAAGTGGAACCCGGTCTTGTTGGGCTGGAAGGTGATCGGAATCTGCCGCCCCGCGCGGCTGATCGTCAGGAGCAAGTTCTCGTGGGGCGTGTCCAGGTCCCAGGTATCGTTGCCGTGGTACTGGAAGAACCACTTCATCCGCCCCGTGTCGACGTCGAGCGCGATCGTCGAGTCCGTGTAGAGGTTCGCGCCTTTTCTCAGGTTCGCATCCCACGGCGCCGGGTTTCCGACGCCGAAGAACACGAGGTTGAGCTGGGGGTCGTACGTGCCGGTGAGCCAGACCGCCCCACCGCCATACTTCCACGACTCACCCGGCCAGGTGTCGGAGCCGGGCTCACCGGCAGCCGGGATCGTGTAGGTGCGCCACAGCTCCCGGCCGGTGTCGGCATCAAGCGCCGCGATGAAGCCGCGCGGGCCCATCTCGCCCGGACCGCTGGAGCCGATGATGATCTTCCCCTTCGCCGCGAGCGGCGCCATCGTGTGGAAATAGCCGTCCTTGAAGTCGGCGGTCTTCACCTTCCACGCGACCTCACCGGTCGCCGCCTTCAGCGCGATGACGTGCGAGTCCAGCGTGCCGAAATACACCTTGTCCTTGTAGAGCGCGGCGCCGCGGTTCATCGGCAGGATCCGCACCAGGCCCGAGACCTCCTCCGGAATCTTGGTCTCGTGCTTCCATAGGACCCGCCCCGTCGTGGCGTCGATCGCGTAGACGCGGTTCATCTCGACGCCCAACGGCGAGGTGAGGAACATGACACCGTTGTTGACGAGCGGGGTCGCCTGCTGATTCCCAGCTTCGCCGACGGAAAGCATCCACTTCGGGGTCAGGCGCCGGACGTTCTGCGGATTGATCTGCGACAGCGGGCTATGGCGCCAGCCGTTGTAGGTCCGGTAGTAGGTGAGCCAGTTGTTGGCGTCCTTGTCGGCCTCGAGGAGTCGCCAGTCCGTCACCTCCGACCACTCGGCGGCCGGTACGGGGGCCGGAGCGGCTAGCATGGAGCAGACGACGAGAACGACGATCGCGCGGAGGACTAAACACGTACGCATGGCACTCTGCCTCCTTCGCCAGACAGTTGGACGACCGTTCGGTGCACCACGAAGGGCGTACCCGGAATCGTTTCGGTGGTTTCCCTCGCACTGATCGAGCGCGGCCGGATTATAAGAACACGCTCGCACGACTGTCAATATCGTCGCGTGAGGGGTGGGAAACAATTCACAAGGTTTCAGGTCCGCCGCTGTCCCCCACGTCCGCTAACAACCTGAACCCTCATCACGCCTTCGCCCAAGCGGGAAACGTACTGGAGTGCAAATCGAAACAGCCTGCGGAGCCACTCCGTGGACAGCTCAAGCCAGCACCTCTTAGGCCGTGTCCTCAAAGGCAAAACGCGACCACGGAGCAGCCAAGGCCCTGGCGCGTCACTACCGCTCTTCCCAGGGGTTGTGCTTCACCGGCGGCGGCAGCCAGATGGTCTCGTAGGTCTTTTGAAGCTCCTTCTCCCGCGCGACCTCCTCGCGCGCAGTCATCTTGGCGTACTTGGCCTCGGTCGGGCTCGAGAAGTTATCGAGGTTGAGGTAGGGAGCCGAGATCAAGCGCCTCACACCGCCGCCACAGCGCGCGCAGCGCTCGAGCGGCGGCTCGGTCATCCCGTGGCGCACCTGATAGATCACCCGACACGGATCGCACGCGTACTCGTAGAGCGGCATCGCCGACCTCCGCGACGGCGGGGCGACCCGCACGCTCTGCGGGCCCCCCGCTGCCCTTAGACTGCGACCACCTTCGGCGGCGTGGCAGGTTCGGTCTTGGCCGTGATCTTGATGCCCCAGAGCCTGGCGGCGTTCTCGCCCAGGATCTTGCGCTTGATCTCGTCGGTAAGCGTCGGGTAGCCGTAGCCCTCCACGAACGCTACCGGAATCTGGAAGCGGCGGAACGCGTCGATCTGCCACTGTGGGTTGCCCCAGAGCAGCGAATCGGTGCCCCACATGACGTAATCGGCGCCCAGGTCGCGCACGAGCGTGCCCAGGACGTGAGCGCACTCCAGCGGCCGATTCGTCACGGTCGCGGCGAAGGTCGAACCCAGCTCGCAGTAGAGGTTCTTCCGCTGCGGCTTGAATCCCTTCAAGGCGGCCAGCTCGGCGTGGTACGGCCAGGCGGAATGGAACACGATCCAGTTCAGATCGGTGAAGTCGTCCGCCACCTTGTCGAAGTCTTCCACGTGGGCATAGCGAGCCATGAACTGGCCGAAGGGGATCCCCTTGTGACAGCCGATGTTCTTGATCTTGAGCTTGCGACAGCGCTCCCAGATCGGGTAGGCCAGCCTCTGGTCGTCGAACCACCACCCCTTCTTGGGCGTCGAATCGAACGTGTAGAGCTTGAGCCCCGAGATCTTGTGCTTCTCGACATACATCTGGAGCCGCTCGAGCGTCACCTGCACGCCCTGGTTCGGGGTGAGGCCACCGGCGAGCATGATCGTCCGGTCGGGCCAGCGCTGGCGCACCTCGGCCTGCTCCTCGATCGGGATCATGTCTTTGCCGCCGTAGTCCTCGCGGAACCCGAACGGGTTGAAGATCGCCAACGAGGTATCGCTCCCCTCCAGGATCAGCTTGCCGAAGTTGTCCACGGTCATATCGCGCGTCCCGTTGGGGAGCCCCATGGCCTTGCCGAGGTTGTCCAGGAGATCCACGAACCACATCCCTCGCTCGCTCGTGTTGACCCCCTTGACGTAGCCGTCCTTGCGCCAGCAGATGTGCGTATGCTGGTCGATGACCAGGTCCATCCCCGCCTTTCGGGCGACGCTCAGCTCCTTCCGCGCCGCCGGGTCGTAGGCTTCGGCCTCCTGGACGTCGAAGAAGCTCATGCCGGTGATCTTGTTCACCGCGAGCATCGCCGCGGCGAAGCCGCACCCCGAGCGGACGAAGTTGCGCCGGGACATTCGCGCCTTGGCCGCGTACTGGTCGAGGTGGTCCTTGACGCGCTCGCCCATGTGGCCAGTGAGGAAGAACGCGGTGCCCTGCTGGTCGGCATTCTGGGGGTCCTTCGGGATTTTCTCGATCCCCTTGAAGTGCTCGAAGATGTTGAATTCCATCCCTCTCTCCTCCCTACCTGCGCCTCATCCAACTCCCAAACAGGCGGGACTGCGGGACTGCACTTGGAGAAAAAGGAGAACGCCTTTCCCAGCATGGGACAGAGGGGCTGGGAAAGGCGTCGTCAAGTAAACTTGTTTGCCACGGAGCGCCCTCGCGTTCTTTCGCTGCGGATACGCCACGTTAAGCGCCCCCTTGCGCGTTGTCAAGGGAGGCATAAAATCGGTTCGATGGCTCTCAGGGTGATCGCCCTTATCTCCGTTTCGGTCGGCGCTATCGCCCTGGCGGCGGCCAGTCCATCGTCACCGAAGCTGCCGCGGCTGCTTATGGTCAGCCATTCGGCGGGCTACCAGCACGATGTCGTTCGGCGGCCGGCGCCGGAGGGTCTCTCGCCTGCCGAGGAGGTCGTCGGAGGGCTCGCGCGCCGGTCAGGGGCGTTCGACGTCAGCTACCTCTATACCCGCGACGAGCTGGCGGGCCTCCGGCGGCAGTCCTTCGAGGCGTTCCACGCCGTGCTCTACTTCACCACCGGAAACCTCCCGCTGACCGCCGAGGCGCGCGAGGCGTTGTTCGAGTTCGTGCGAGCGGGCCGCGGCTTCGTCGGCATTCACAGCGCGAGCGACACTTGGTACGACGTGCCCGCGTACGGCGAACTGCTCGGCGGCTACTTCGACGGGCACCCCTGGCACCAGCGCGTCCGCGTCACGGTCGAGGATTCGGCCCACCCGTCGACCCGTCACCTCGGAGGATCCTTCGAGATCACCGACGAGATCTACCAGTTTTGGAACTGGTCGAGAACGGGGGTCCACGTCCTGCTGAGCCTGGACCCCCGGTCGGTGGACGTCGGGAAGGGCAAACGATCCGACAAGGACTATGCGTTGGCGTGGGTCAGGAGCTACGGCCGCGGCCGGGTTTTTTACACCGCGCTCGGGCACGGGCGCGAGGTCTGGGAGGACGAGCGCTTCAGGCTGCACCTGCTCGGCGGGATCCGCTGGGCGCTGGGCGTCTCCCCGTAAACTCCAGTCGATTGCTCCAATCGTCGACGCGCGCACTGCCGAAGCGCTCCGAGCGCGGGCTTGGCCCGCGCAACCTCTGGGGGAGGTTCGGAAGGGGGGCGGAGCCCCCCTCCGAGGATCTTTACTCCTCCGCGTCGAGCTCGCCCCGAGGCCTCGCGGGCCGATACGGCGGGAACCGGAACGCCATCTCGCGCGACAGGAGGCCCCCGTGGCCCAGGGCCGTGATCTCCGGGTTCGCCACGGCCTCGCCCGCCAGAATCCGCGGGAGGATCAGGTCGAAGGTCGTGGCCTGAGAGAACATCCCGCAGGTCGGCATTCCGATGACCGGCCGGTCGCCCCATGAGGCGAGCCAGAAGAGGCTTCCGGGATGGGCGGGGGCACCGTGCCGCTCCATCCGGGCGCCGACGAGGTCGAGGGCGCCGAACACCGCGTCGAGGGGATCCAGGGCACTGGCTCCAGCCACGATCAGCAGATCGGCGCCCGCGTCCCTGAGCGACTGGAGCTCCTTGGCCACCGACCCCGGATCGCCGACGGCGTAGTGGATCGGCAGGAGGCGGGAGCCGAACCAGTCGACCTTCTCCTTGAGCGCGGACTCGAAGCGCTCGCGTTGCCTCCCGTCGAGGCTCTCCCGGGCCACCGCGCCGATTATCAGCGGCGTGAACGCCCGCACTCCCAGCACCCCACCGGCCTGCCCGGCCACGCGCTCGACCTCTGCCACGGTCGCACCGGCGATGACCAGCGGCGTGACCTTGGCCTTGGCGACGGTCTCCCCGGCCTCCACTGGCTGGCCGTCGAAGAGGGTGAAGACCGAGATCCCTTCCAGCGCGTTCACCCGCGAGAGGAGCTCGGTCCTGATCTGAAGGAGGCCACGCCGCGTGGCGGTCAGCGACCACTGACCGCCCGTATAACCCTTGACCTGGACGCCGTCGCCCACAACAGCACGGGCGAGGCGCGCGCCGGCGTCCTCCTCGTGGAGGTCCGCCGGACCGATCTCCAGCAGATGGACCTCCTCCCAGTCGGCGGCCAGGAGCCGGTCCGCCGTCACCGGATCCACCTCCTCGCCCTTTCGCCCGACGAGCCTGCCCTCGCGGTCCCTCACATCGTGGCAGAGAATCCTCCCGACAAGGACTCCTGCCGACGCCGCTGACCGCCGGACTGCGTGAGCCTTCACCGCGTCGCCTCTCTGATCTTCCGGCTGATCGGCATGCCCGTCGTGCCGGTCCGCTCCGCCAGGACCTCAGCCAGGATCGCGAGCGCGATCTCCGGGGCGGACTGGGCCCCGAGGTCCAGCCCGATCGGGACGCGGATCCGGGCCAGCTGCCCCTCGGGAATCCCCTCCTCCCTCAGCAGGTTCAGAATCGCGTTACCGCGCCGGGTGCTCCCGAGCATCCCGATGTAGCCGATCGGGCTCGCCAGCGCATGGCGGAGGACGGGGAGGTCGTACTTGTAATCGTGCGCGACGAGAACGAGCGCCGTGGCAGGGGTGAGCGGGAGTGACTTGACCACCTCGGAGGGGATGCCGACCTCGAGCCGGTCGACGTCCGGGAAGCGCTCGCGCGTGGCGAAGCGAGGCCGGCCATCCACGACGATCGTCCTGAAGCCGAGCACGCGAGCGAGGGACACCAGCGGCATCGCCACGTGGCCGGCGCCGACGACGAGAAGCGTGGATGGTGGGCCGAAGCTCTCCACGAAGCAGCGGATCCCCTCGAGGAACAGGGTCTTCGAGACGCCGCGGGCCATGCACTCCTGAGCCTCCGCCACGAACCGGCGGTCCAGGAAGGGCTCGCCCAGGGTCCCCTCGGTCCTCCCGGTGTCGAGCAGGAGCAGCTTGGCTCCGTTGTTCGGCCCGTCGAGCCGCGTGATCAGCGCGCTCCTGCCACCCTGCTCGGCGTGAGCCCGGAGGATCTCGTAATAGGTCAGCGGCGGTCCTTCGGCGCGAGCGAGCTCCACGGGCTCGACGAAGACCTCGATGGTGCCGCCGCAGGTGAGACCGATCTCCCACGCCTCCTCGTCCCCCAGGTTCAGCTCGAGGAGCTTCGGGGCGCTGCCGCCGAGCACACCTTCGGCTTCCTCGATCACCTGGGCGTCGACACAGCCGCCGATCGTCACCGAGCCGAGGATCCGCCCCCCGGCGCCCACCAGCATCTTCGCGCCCTCCTTGCGGGGCGTCGTGCCGCGCGTGTTGACCAGGGTGGCGAGCGCCACCTTCGACTCCGCGCGTCGCAGCCGATCGAGCTGCTCGAAGAGCTCGTGCATAGCGCTCACACTATATCACGGCACTCTCGAGGCCAAAAAGCGGACCGCTCCGAATGGAGGCGACGCGGGGAGCGAGTCCGCGGGTCGACTATCGCTCCGGAGCGAAATCGAACGCCTGCTTGCACCTGAGGCAGCAGAAGTAGAAGGTCTCACCGGAAACCTCGGTCCGGTATTTGGCCGAGGCGATCCGCACGACCATGCCACAGACCGGATCTCGGGCCTCACGCCCCCCGATCTCCTCCGGCGGAGTGTCCGCGGGCGTCCACGCGATCTTCTGGCTTCTCGATGCCTGAACGATCTCGGCGAGGATACTCACCGCGATCTCCTCAGGGGTGACGGCGCCGATATCGAGCCCAGCCGGCGCCTTCAGCCGGCCCAAGCGTTCGGCCGACACGCCCCGTGCCCGCAAGGCCTCGACCACCGCATCGGCGCGGCGCCTGCTGGCCACCAGGCTCACATAGGCGGCGTCGCCCAGAAGGGCCTGCTCTACGGCTTCTTCGTCGAAGGTCCCGTGGGTACTCACCACGATGAAGCTCCGCGGGGTGATGCGGAGGCCGGGAAGTTTCTCGGCCGAGATCTCGGAAGCCAGCAGGACCACGGTGAAGTCCAGAACCTCCCCGAGCTTGGCCAGCGTCTCGACGACCGGCCCCCGCCCAACGAGGACGAGTTCGGGCCTCGGCAGGACCGGCTCGACGTAGATCTCGAGCGTCCCTCCACTGTGGCACGTCATGGCATACTCCAGCACGCCCTCCCGCGCTCCGGAGCCGGGGCTGCCCTGCCCGACCAGGGCGATGAACCGCGGCTGCCCGTCGCGGAGAGCCCGGAGCGCCTCCTTGACCACGACGGGCTCGGCGCAGCTTCCGCCGATCCATCCAGAGAGCGTTCCGTCCTTCCGGATCACGGCCTTCGCTCCTGGCTTGGCGGAGGTGGGACGTTCGCACCGGACCACGGTCGCCAGGGCGAACGGTTCACCCCGTTGTGCGAGCTCGTACGCTAGCGCGAGCAGATCATCGGCCATGGAGCCCACACGCCAGCGTCATGTCTTCTCTTTTCTGCCGAGGAGACGCCGGACCGCCCGCCCCATCGCCTCCCCCACCGCCCTGGTCCCCAATGAGACTGCGTCCAGTGGTTTAACCTCTGACACGGCTGCTTGAGCAGCCGGCTCGCCCGAGCCCACGGCGCCCTCCAGCTTCTGCTGAATCGCGGCGGCGAACTGCTGGAAGAGGTGATTCGACACGCTTTCAATCATTCCACGGCCCATCTGGGCGAGGATCCCGCTGATATTCACCTCCGCCGTCACTGTGACCTCGGTGCCACCATCCCTCGGCTGCAGGCGGCTCTGCATCCGCATCTCGGCCCCGCCCTTTCCCCTGATATCCTGCCCCCGGCCGACCAGTTCGGCCTCTAACCGCTCGAAGTCCAGCCTCTCGAAGCGGATCTGGCCTTTGTAGCTGGCCGAAACCGGTCCCACCTTCACGGTGACCGTTCCCAGATACGTGCGGTCGTCCACCTTCCCCGCGATCGCGGCTCCCGGCAGGCAGCTCGCCACCTGATACGGGTCAGTCAGCAAGGCCCAGACCTGGTCAGCCGGCGCGTTCAGGGAGAACTTCTGCTCGATCATCATGGCCGTCGCACGAAATCAGCTCACATCGTTCTGAGTTGTATAGCACAGCCGGTTACAACACTGAGGAGGGGTACTATGACGAGCACGGCAACGAAAATTGCTGTTTTTGACCTCATGCCTCTAGTCCCTCTTCCGATGCCTGTCGAGGTCTTCGCTGCTACTCCGTCACCCCGTGCTCCCGCAGGAGCTTCCAGACCTTGGCCGGGGTGATGGGGATGTCGATGTGGCGCACCCCCAGATGCCACAGGGCGTCCACCACCGCGTTAGCGATGGCAGCCGGAGCCCCTACCGTCGCCGACTCTCCAACGCCTTTCGCACCGAGCGGATGATGCGGCGAGGGGGTGCAAGTTTTGTCCGTCTCCCACTTCGGGGTTTCCACCGCGGTCGGAAGCAAGTAATCCATGAAACTCCCGCCCTGGATGTTGCCGTTCTCGTCGTAGGAGATCTCCTCGTACAGGGCAGGAGCGAGCCCCATCGTCAGCCCCCCGTGGATCTGTCCCTCCACGATCATCGGGTTGATGATGTTGCCGCAGTCGTCCACCGCCACGAAGCGTCGAACCTTCACTTCCCCGGTCCCCTTGTCGATGTCCACCACGCAGATGTAGCTCCCGAACGGATAGGTCAGGTTGGGTGGGTCGTAATAGCTGACGGCCTCCAGCCCGGCTTCCATTCCAGGCGGGTGGTTGGTGTAGGCGGCGAAGGCGATTTCCTGGATCGTCTTCAAGCGGTTCGGCGCGCCCTTCACGGAAAATTTTCCCGGCTCCCACACCAAATCCTCCTCGGCAGCTTCCAAGAGGTGGGCGGCGATCTTCCGCGCCTTGTCCCGGATCTTCCGGGCCGCCATCGCGCCGGCTGCGCCGGCCGTCGGCGTGGAGCGACTCGCGTAGGTCCCGAGGCCGTACGGAGCCGTGTCCGTGTCGCCCTCCTCCACCTGGATGTCGGCGACCGGAATCCCCAGCTCCTCGGCGATGATCTGGGCATAGGTGGTCTCGTGCCCCTGACCCTGAGACCGGGTCCCGAAGCGGGCGATGACCTTGCCGGTGGGGTGGATTCGAATCTCCGCACTGTCGAACATCTTGAGGCCCAGGATGTCGAAGTGCTTGGAGGGACCGGCACCGACGATCTCGGTGAAGCTCGAGATCCCGATCCCCATCAGCTCGCCGCGCTTGCGCTTCTCGGCCTGCTCGCGCTGGAGCTCGGCGTAGCCGATCTTGTCCATGGCCTTCCGGAGTGCAGCCGCGTAGTTTCCGCTGTCGTACTCCCATCCCAGGGCAGACTTGTAGGGGAATTGCTCGGGCTTGATGAAGTTCTTGAGCCTGAACTCAGCCGGGTCCATCCCGAGCTGGTGGGCCATGAGATCCGCCATCCTCTCGATGGTGTGCACGGCTTCCGTGACCCGGAACGAGCACCGGTAGGCGATCCCCCCCGGCGGCTTGTTCGTATAGACTCCGTCCACCTCCACGTGGGCGGCCTTGAAATCGTAGGAGCCGGTGCAGATGTGGAAGAGCCCCGCCGGGAACTTCGAAGGGTTGGCCGCCGCATCGGTGTAGCCGTGGTCGGCAATCGTCTTGATCCTGAGCGCCGTGAGCGTACCGTTTTTTGTCGCGGCTAGCTCGGCTGTGATGTGGTAGTCACGGGCGAAGGAATCGGCCTGCAGGTTCTCCATCCGGTCCTCGATCCACTTGACCGGCGCGCCCGTGAGCACCGCGGCCGCCACGGCGATGACGTAGCCGGGATAGACCGGCACCTTGCCCCCGAAGCCGCCGCCAATGTCAGGAGAGACGATCCGGATCTTGTGCTCAGCCAGGCCGACGTGCCCTGCGACGAGGGCGAACACGGTGCGGATCGCGTGGGGGGCCTGGGTGGTCATCCAGACCGTCAGCTTGCCCATCACCTTGTCGAAGTGGGCGACGCAGCCACACGTCTCAATCGAGGCCACGTGGATCCTCGGGATGTAGATGTCCTCCTTGACCGTGACCTCGGCTTCCCGGAAGGCGCGGTCGGTGGCGGCCCTGTCCCCCCACTCCCAGTGCCAGATGTGGTTGTCCTTCTTGTCTTTCTTGTCGGTCCGGAGCACGGGCGCGCTGGGTTCCAGCGCTTTCTTCGGATCCACGACCACAGGGAGCGGCTCGTACTCCACCTCCACCGCCTCAACGCCATCGGCGGCGATGTAGCGCTCCTTGGCGAGAACCGCGGCCACCTCCTGGGCCTGGTACATCACCTTCTCTACCGGGAGCACCATCTGGGTGTCAGACATGAGGGTCGGCATCCCGTGGAGGTTGTACTTGGCCAGGTCCTGGCCGGTGATCACGGCCAGCACCCCAGGGATCGCCAGGGCCTTCGAGGCGTCGATCTTCTTGATCTTCGCGTGGGCGAACGGGCTCCTGACGATGTCGAGGTAGAGCATGCCCGCGAGCTGGATGTCGTCCACGTAGGTCCCCTTGCCCCGGATGAAGCGCGGGTCCTCCTTGCGCTTCACCGAGTGCCCCATCCCTCCGATCTCGGGCGAGGTCCTGAGCGCCATCATGCCCCTCCCTGCCGCAGCCTCGCGGCGGCGTACTGGATCGCCTTCACGATGTTCACGTACCCGGTGCACCGGCAGAGGTTTCCGGAAATGGCCCAGCGGATTTCGTCCTCGTCGGGTTGGGGGTTTTTGCTGAGGAACGCATAACTCGTCATGAGCATGCCGGGCGTGCAGAACCCGCACTGGAGGCCGTGCTCCTGCATGAAGCCTTCCTGGACCGGGTGGAGCTTGCCGTCCTGCTCCAGGCCCTCGACCGTCATGAGCTCCTTCCCGTGAGCCTGGACGGCAAAGATCGTACACGACTTGACTGGCCGCCCATCGAGGAGGACGGTACAGGCCCCGCAGTGGGTCGTGTCGCACCCGACGTGCGTTCCCGTCAGGCGGAAGACATCGCGGATCAGATGCACGAGGAGGAGCCGGGGCTCAACCTCCGCCTCACGCTTCTCCCCGTTGATCGCGAGTTGCACCCGCATGGCGTTCACCTCCCCCCGCCGGCGCGCTCGAGCGCCTTCCTGAGCGCCCGGACCGTCAACACCCTGACAAGGTCCCGCTTGTACTCCGCCGGGCCCCGGAGATCCGAGGTCGGCCGGGACTCCTCAGCTGCGATCTGGGCTGCCCGCTTCATGACCCCCTCGTCGAGGCGCTTGCCCTGGAGAAACCCTTCCGCCTTCCTGGCTTTGATTGGCGTGGGGCCGACGTTCGTCAGGCCGATCCCCGCCCGCTCGCAGACTCCGTTCTCCGTCAAGGTCAGCTGGACCGCGACCGCCACCGTGGCAAAATCCCCCACCTTCCGCTCCAGCTTCAAATACGCACCGCCGCTTCGGGCAGGAGGCATGGGGATCCGGATCTCCGTCAGGATCTCACCGGGGTCGAGCGCGCTCGCAAAGGGCCCGGTAAAGAACGAGGAAACCGGGATGCGCCGCTCCCCCCGTTGCGCCACGGCCACGACTTCCGCGCCCAAGGCGAGCATCGTCGCGGGGTGGTCGTTCGCCGGGTCACCGTGCGCCAGATTTCCACAGACGGTAGCCAGGTTCCGAACCAGCGGATCAGCGATGACCCGGCTGGTATCGAGGAGGATCGGATACCGCGTGCGAATGAGGTCGGATTCTTCGAGGTCCGACTCACGGGTGAGCGCGCCGATCTTCAGGACCCCCTCGGCCTCCCGGATGTACGCGAGGGCCGGAATCCGGTTGATATCGATCAGATGTCGCGGCGTTGCGAGTCTCAGCTTCATCAGCGGGATGAGGCTTTGCCCTCCGGAGAGAACCTTGGCGTCGTTCCCGTGCTTGGCGAGCAAGCCGATCGCGTCGGGGATCGAGGTTGGAGCGTAGTACTCGAAAGCGCCAGGGATCATGGTCGTCCCTTTCCGGGTCATCCCTGTTGGGACTGCCTTCAGGCTCAGCCCGCATCTTCGGAGCGCGGTCCTGAGCGACTCCAGCGAAAGCGCCGGTCCGATGCCGGCCCGAACGAGATACTCCCTGAGCTTCGGCAGGTTCCACGCGGCGCCCTGTACCCCGAGGTCCCGGGGGCGTGAGCTTGCCACCAGGGCAATCCGGCGCTGAACGTCGGTGGTCAGTTTCGGGGGGCGACCGGGACGGCGCTGATCCCGAAGCCCGGCGAGGCCCGACTCGTCGAAACGGTCGAGCCACAGCGTCACTGTCGGGCGGGAAACCCTGAGGTGACGCATGATCGTAGAGACCGGCACTCCCTGGGCCGAGAGATGGACGATCGCCGCGCGGAGCCCGAGGGTGCTCGACCGCTCCCGACGTAACCGGGCCAGCTCCTTTCGCTCTGCGGGATTGGGCTGCCGAACGAACCGGCTCGGGATGTCTGCCAACCATCTCCCCTCCTGGGGAGCGACACAAACCCGAGGGAAATTCTGGAAAGTAACTTTTTGGAGGGCCCCGGAACCCGAACGCCACGCAACACTAAATACACCGCCGTGACCTTGTCAAGCGAAAACCCGGCAGCGAGCCGCCACTGCGCTCGGCCGGAGGGTCCGGCGGTGGCAGCGCCGCCCCTAGAAGCCTGCCCGATTAACAGGGTTGAATGCTGTTGCGCTCCTGACGGTTCGCCCACCATTCCCGGTTCCACTCCGAGCGCGGGCTTCGCCCGCGCAACCAACTCGGTCCTCGCCTCGTGGCTCTCCTCGCCTGCGGCTCGTCGGCAGCCCCTCGGCTCGAACCACCATTCCT